>DATKLV010000385.1:0-12589 GCA_035542255.1 Desulfomonilia bacterium
CAATAGATATAGTGGAAACGATAGACAGAAAGCTCTTCTAAGGAGGGAGCAATGGCCATAGACGATAAGACTGCTGATACGCTCAGCCAGGACGACATTGACAAGCTTATGGGCGGGGGCGGAGAAGAAAAAGTAGAAGAAAAAAAGGATAAGGAGCTCGGCCAGGACAAGCTTGCCGAGGACTGGGCCGCGGCCCTTGAATCAGGTGAGGTGATCGAGGAAGGGAAGCCCTTTGATCGGGGTGCCAAGAAGGCCACCTTTACCGAGCTTGAAGAGGGGAGGCATGGCGGACCGGCAAAGGAGTTCGACTTTATTCTTGATATCCCTCTCGAGGTTACCGTGGAGATGGGCAGGACACGCATGCTCATCAACGACCTTCTGCAGATCGGTCAGGGCTCGGTCATCGAGTTGAACAGATTGGCGGGAGAGCCCCTGGACATTCTGATAAACAGCAAGCTCATAGCCAGGGGTGAAGTGGTTGTCGTGAACGAAAAGTTCGGTATCAGGATTACAGACATCGTGAGTCCGCTGGAGAGGGTGAAGAGGCTGGCATGAACCTGACAAAGCCGCTGCTCATACCGATCTTCCTCTCCTATGGGATGCCGCTCTTTGCAGCCGATTCAGGCATGGCGTCGACAGGTTTGCGGGCGATCCTCTCCCTTTTGCTTATCATTGCCCTGATGTTTGCCCTCGCCTGGGCCTTAAAACGCTACGGCCCCATGGCCAGGGTGAAAAAGTCTTTCGGGCTCGATATCCTGGGCCAGGTGGGCCTTGGCGCAAAGACTAACCTCACGCTTATCAGGGTGGGCAGATCAATCCTCTTGATCGGGGTGACCTCCAATACCATAAACCTTCTCAAAGACATGGAAGAAGGCGACTTCGAAAGGTCCTTATCCCAGGTTTCCCAGCAACCCGGAGTACATCAATGAAATCATTCCGCATCGCTTTCTATGCACTTCTTGCCTTTCTCTTCATCCCTGCACTTCTTCATGCTGCCGAAGGAGTAGTCGTACCGAGCCTCAACGTGGGGATGAAACAGGCCAGTAATCCCGAGGAAGTGGTAAGTTCACTCCAGATCCTTTTCATCATTACCATCCTGGCGATAGCCCCTTCCATCGTGATCATGATGACGGCCTTCACGAGGATCGTGGTGGTACTTGGGTTTCTCCGCCAGGCCCTGGGCACACAACAGATGCCGCCCATGCAGGTTCTTACAGCGCTCGCCATTTTTTTGACGTTTTTCATCATGTCACCCACCCTGGACAAGATGAATGACCAGGCCCTCACCCCTTACAAGAACGGCAGCATCACCTTTGCCCAGGCGTTGAAAAATGCGGAAACGCCTCTCAGGGACTTCATGTTCAAGCAGACAAGACAGAACGATCTTCAACTCTTCATGGGGCTCATCACCAAGGACAAACCGAAGAATAAAGATGAAGTGCCGACCAGGGCTCTCATCCCCGCATTCATGATCAGCGAGCTCAAGACCGCCTTCCAGATCGGTTTCATCCTGTTCATACCGTTCATCATCATCGATATGGTGGTTTCATCCATCCTTCTCTCCATGGGCATGATGATGCTGCCTCCGGTCATGATATCCCTGCCGTTCAAGATTATGCTTTTTGTGCTCGTGGATGGATGGAACCTGCTCGTGGGATCACTCATCAGGGGGTTTGTCGGATGACGCCGGAAACAGTGACCTCCATCATGGCCGAGGCCATCAAGATAACACTCCTCGTTTCGGCTCCCATGCTCCTTCTGGGTCTTCTGGTCGGACTTGCCATCAGTGTTTTTTCCGCAGTAACCCAGATACAGGAGATGACGCTCACCTTCGTGCCCAAGATCGTCGTCGTATTATTGGCGCTCCTCTTTACCTTGCCCTGGATCATAGAGAAGCTCACGACATACACCGTCAACCTGTTCAACTCCATTCCCACACTGATCAGATGAATGAGCTCTTGAAACTCGCCTGGAGCGACTTTCTTTCCCTGTTCTTCATCTTTATCCGGGTTGGGACCATCTTTGCCGTGGTGCCTTTCTTCAATGCAGCGGTCATCCCCAGGAGGATCACCGTGACCATGGCATTTTTTCTCAGCCTCGTGCTCATGCCCATTGTCCCACCCGTCCAGATAAAGCCCGAGCAGTTGAACATACTGGTGCTGATCGTCATCCTGATCCACGAGATGCTCATAGGAATGGCCATGGGTCTTGCCATTGACGTGATCTATTCAGGTATCCAGATAGCCGGTGAGCTCATCGGATTTCAAATGGGGTTCTCCATAGCGAACGTGGTCGACCCCATGAGCGGTATAACCGCACCTATCATATCAAATGTTCTCTATCTTACCGCTTTTCTCCTGTTTTTCACCTTCGGGGGCCACCACCTGCTCATCAAGGCGCTGATTGAGAGCTTCGGCATCATACCCATTGGTGATCGAATGGTTCACCAGCAGTTCCTCATGGCGGTGATAACCTATGGGGCACAGATGTTTGTCATCGGGGTCAAGGTATCAGCCCCTGTGGTGGGAATTCTCCTGCTCATTAATGTGTCCTTTGCCGTCATTGCCAGGGCCCTGCCTCAGATGAACGTGTTCATCATGGCTTTCCCGCTCACTATTGCGGTAGGCCTCGTATTTACCATTTTTATTATCAAGCTGATGCCCATGTTCATGACAAGCTCACTGGAACAGGCCTGGATGTTCATGAAGTCGGTAATGGTGTTGTTTTAGAATGCAGCAAATCACCCCCCATCATCATCGGGGAGCTAAAAGCGCTCCTGGGAAAAGCGGCGGAAGTGACTGCCAGACAGTTTTTCACGTCCAGCCACTGAGCATTCGAGTAATTTGCGGCCGATTATCAGGCCGGTCAAATGATCAGTATATCCGTACGTTATGTCCTCGTTCTTGATTTTAAAGCCCCTACGTATTATCGATGTTTGTTATGGAAACCATCAAGCTGAGCAACGGGGTCCTCGTGGAGGTTCAAGACAAGACATCCGTTCTTTCGGGTGATCTGTTCATGGTTCACCTGGAGATTACCACGGTGGTGGAGCTCGATGAGAATGACACGGAGCTCCGGAGCTATTGTCCCAGCGGAAAGCTCAGAATGACCAGGATTCTCAAGAAATCAGCGGTACATGAGAGGGATCTTCGGGAAGTGAGAAGATCTATGGAGGAATCCTTCCTGAATACCAACAAGCCGTATATGGAACATCCCAAGTTCATCGGCCGGTTTAAGCATACCTGCCTTACCACGTACCGGGATCAGGAGGTAAAGGCCGGACAGGCCGTCATCCGTGAAGAGTGAGAACAACCTCACCCCCATGATGCAGCAGTACCTCGAGATCAAGAAAGGCTTGCAGGGTATAATACTGTTCTACCGCATGGGGGATTTCTACGAGATGTTCTATGACGACGCGCTGAAGGCCTCCAAGCTGCTGGGTCTCGCCCTGACAACCAGGGACAAGAACAAGGAGAACCCGGTGCCCATGTGCGGTGTGCCGTATCACAGTGCATCATCCTACATCTCCCGCCTCATACGTTCCGGTCACAAGGTTGCCGTGTGCGAGCAGGCAGAGCCTGCAGCAGGCGCCAAGGGTCTGGTTCGCCGGGAGGTGGTGCGCATCATAACCCCCGGCCTCATCGTGGAGGATGACCACTTAAGAAGTGACAAGGCCAATTACCTCATGGCCGTAAGCACAAACATGAAAAATGATGCGTTCGGCATCGCCTTCATCGACATATCGACGGGCGACTTCAGGACCGCAGAGGTCTCTTCCCTGAAGGATCTTGAAGCCGAGATCTTTCGGGTAGGTCCCAATGAGATCCTGGCATCGGGTGACGGCATCGTTCCCCAGGGGTTCCTCGTGACCCCTTTTGAGCATCCCATGTCAAAGGAGAGGGCAGGGCAGCTCCTGAGCAGCCACTTCGGCACGTTGACCATGGATGGTTTTGGCCTGAAAGATACACCGCTGGCCCTTGAAGCATCGGGCATGGTGCTCGAGTATGTAAAGCAAGCCCACAAGGCGGTGCTGCCCAATGTAACGTCTCTCAGGCTCTATAACCCGGGCCGCTTCATGATGCTAGGTCCCACCACCAAGCGCAATCTGGAGCTGTTCGAGGCCATCGCAGGCAGCCAGGAGAATACCCTCTTTGAACTGCTCAACCGGACAGGGACCGCTTTCGGTGCCCGCATGCTCTCCGACTGGATCTCTTTCCCGCTCATGGATGCCCATGAGATCAATGCGAGGCTCGATGCTGAAGAAAATCTCATATCGCAGGGGCGCACACTTGCTGCCATCCGGGATATACTCGACGCGATCCCGGACATGGAGCGTATCATAGGCCGCATTTCGGCAGGGTCAGCCGGTCCGCGTGACATGATGGCCCTTGCCGACGGCCTCGAAAGAATCCCCCAGGTCAAAGCGCTGCTCGACGGGCTCGATGCCGGCATGCTCCGGGAGGTTTCCGAAGGGCTCAAAGACTTTGCCGAACTGAGGGATAAGATCGTGCACACTCTGGTGGAAGTACCACCTCTGCGCCTCATGGACGGAAATGTGATCGCCCAGGGAGTCGATGCAGAGCTGGACGAGCTAAGATCCCTGCGGAAGGACTCCAGGCAGTGGATAGCCTCGCTTGAGGTCAAGGAGCGCGAGGCTACGGGCATAGGCACGCTCAAGATAGGCTATAACAAGGTGTTCGGCTACTACATCGAGATCTCCAAGGCCAATGCCGCCAAGGCCCCTGACTCCTACATCCGCAAACAGACACTCGTGAACGCGGAGCGCTACATCACCCCGGAGCTCAAAGAATACGAGGCCAAGCTGCTTGGCGCCCAGGATGCCATTGCTGCAATCGAGCTGAGAATCTTCAGGGAGCTCAGAGATTTCGTCATCCCCTTCATTCCACCGCTGCAGGCGACGGTCAGATCGCTTGCCTGTCTGGATGTGTTGAGCAGCCTGGCATGGGTTGCTTCGCAGAACGGATATATTAAGCCGGAGATCGGATATGGTCGCGGCATAGAGATCGGTGCGGGCAGGCACCCCGTGGTGGAGAAGGTGCTCAAGCCGGGCGAGTTCGTATCGAATGGCTGTTCCTTCGATGCCGAGCGGGACACCATTCATATCATAACCGGCCCCAATATGGCGGGCAAGTCGACCTATATGCGCCAGGTCGCGCTCATCTGCCTCATGGCGCAGATGGGGTCTTTCGTGCCGGCAAAAAAGGCGTCGATAGGACTGGTGGACCGCATTTTCACGCGTATCGGGGCGCTGGACAATCTTTCAGCCGGACAGAGCACGTTTCTTGTTGAGATGAGCGAAACCGCCGATATCCTTAACAATGCCACTTCACAGAGCCTGGTGATCCTGGATGATATCGGAAGGGGCACTTCGACATATGACGGCATGTCCCTTGCCTGGGCAGTCGCGGAATACCTTGATGAGCATAGCATAAGGACATTTTTTGCCACACACTACCATGAACTTGCCGACTTGTCCCGCAGACACAAGGGGATTAAGAATTATCATCTCTCTGTTGAAGAGAGCGGCAGCGATGTGGTGTTCCTCAGGGTTCTCAAGCGCGGTGCCATAGGAAGAAGCTATGGTATCTATGTGGCCAGACTCGCCGGCATCCCTGACGAGGTCGTAGAAAAGGCCAGAGCCATACTTTCCGTGGTGAGCTCCAAGGCCAAGACGCTGCCGTCGATAAGGCAGGCGGCGCCTGTCCAGATAAACCTCTTTGATGATAAGAATGACGATATTATTGAAGAGATCATAAAAACGAACCCCGATACACTCACCCCCCTCGAGGCCTTGAATTTCCTTCACCGACTCAGAGAAAAGATTACCAAAGGCGATTACCATTAAAGCTTCTTTGGAATTTTTCCGAAAACAATTAGGGAGAGGCCCACTATATGACGAATGACACTGATATCCGGACACTGGCGCGCAAGAGCGGTATGCCGTACATAGATATATCCCGGGAGGCTCCTGATCCCCGCTGTCTCAGGCTTCTCAAGGAGTCGTTTGCAAAGGATTACACCAGTCTGCCTGTACGTTTTTTGGGAGACGGTGTCCTTGTTGCCATCGCAGACCCTGACCAGAAGGATCTCATCGGTACACTGAGCACTCACATGGGCAGGAAGGTCTATCCTGCGCTTGCGGATATCGAGGCCATTAAGAAGGCTATTGAAATGTACTATCCGGACAGAAAGGACACTTCTGAATCTCCGAGTAAGGAGCTAGTCCGTGCAAGCCGGACCATAGCCATCATCTCGAACAAGGGAGGTGTCGGCAAGACGCATGTTGCCCTCAATTTGGCAAAGGTCTTATCCGGCTTTAAGAAAAAGGTACTGCTCATCGATGCGGATCTTGGTAATGCCGATGTATCGAACAAACTGGCCTTGTTCCCCGAATATACGCTGTATGACTTTCTCTTGGGCGATGTCGAGCTGGAGAACATGATTGAGAAGACAACCCTCGGGTTCGATCTCATTGCAGGGAGCTCCGGTGAGTTCAAGCTGGCGAACATCAACTATGTACAAAGGTCAAAGTTCATCAAGAGTTTCAGGAAAATCAGCGAAGGGTATGACTACGCCATTTTCGACCTGAGTGCCGGCATCACTACTACCGTGCTCGATTTCGCCTTGGCATCGGATGAGATAATCATCATAACTACACCCCAGGACATCATTGCAGGATACGCCTGCATTAAGGCCTCTTTCCAGCAATTCAAGGCTATAGAAGAGAAGCTCATGGAGAAGGTGGAGTTTTACAAACCCCAGAGGGTCTATGCACCCTGGGTGATATTGAACCAGGTGGCCAACCTCAACCAGGGGATCTTCATCTTTAACAAGATTTGTCAGACTGCTGACGAGAGGATCAACAATCTGGAGACCCTCTTTTCCGTCAAGCCCGAGTACCTTGGTGGTGTTCTCTACGACAAGGAGGTCATCCGTACCTCGGAGGTCCAGAGAAAGCCGTTCACGGTAACAAGCCCGAAAAGCAAGACCTCCCAGTGCCTGGACTACCTCGGCAGGGTTGTCATGCAACCGCCTGAGACGAGAACCTACAATCAGGAGCTCAGGAGCGGATTCAGCCGATTTGCCATGATATTCGGTCTGAGCTGATTTTGTGACTTCCTTAAGTGAATACCATATCAACCGATAGGTAATGTTAGGGAAAACATGAAGAAGGGAAGCTTCATATGAGAATGGAAGAGTACAGGGAAAGACTCGTAAACAAATGGGAAGAAGTGAGACCTGTTGTAATCTATTTTGCGGGTGAAAGATTCGTTGTCGAGTATGATGAACATCATAACCCGCATCTTTCTCCAGCTGTGGCCATGGTTCATTCCTACCTGGGTAATCTGGAACTGACAAAGACGGATAATTAACCTATTTCACCCTTATCTTACCGACAACATATCAGGCATTCAAGCATTCCGGATCAAAACATTTTATTATTTCCTTTAATCTAAACCTTGCTATATTGACCTGTCTCATTTATTTAATTTTTGTATATGAGATCAATTTCCTCGGAAGAAAACAAGACCGTGCTTGTCATCGATGACGATGAAGGCGACTGCTATCTGGTTGAAGATGTCCTGAGTGACAGCGGCATCAAGGTTGATATAGCCGTGGGAGGTGAGATGGGCATCAGGCTCCTTTCCGAAAAGGAGTATCCTGTGGTTATAACCGACTTGAGGATGCCTGACATCGATGGGATGGCGGTCATCGATTTCATCCGCAAGCGCCGCATGAACACCCTCATCGTCGTCATCACTGGTTATGCAACCATAGACAGTGTTATCGTCGCATTGCGGTCTGGGGCATATGATTACATCATCAAACCCTTCAGCGCCGATCTGCTCAGGTTTACCATCAAGAGGGCCTTTGACTTCATCACTATACGGGACGAGCATGACAGACTTAAATACTTCGACATGATCACCCAGCTTGCGACAACCACAGCCCATGAGGTCTTTCAGCCTTTAACGGTGCTCATGGGAGAGGCAAGCGCCATAACTAAAGGCGCCGAGGGTGCAAAGATCAAGGAGATGGCAAAGCAGATCCTGACCGAGGCGAGGAAGATCCGTGATATCATAAGGAAGATGGAAAACCTCCATGATTATGTCACCAAGTCATTTCCCGGAGGACATACCATCCTGGACATTGAAAAGGGTGCCGGCGGTACGGATAAATGACCCGCCTGTTCTTAAGATCTGCAAATGACGGTGAATCTCTCCCTCGTCTTCCAAAAAATATTGAATAGTTTTCACGCTGCTGCTGGTATAGATATGATGAAGGTTATACTGCCGATTTTCTTAGCCGCATATGCTGTTCCTTTGACATGCAGCGGATCCATGAGGTCGGTGCCCACCAGACCTATAGTGGAGTCTTTTCCGATCTGCTTCAATGACGAGACAATCATGGGCTTCTGCCTGTTCATAGATGCCCGTTCCGATAAAGAGAAAGCCCTCGACGAGCAGAGGGGTTGTCCCGCAGGACCGGTCATCATATTCTTTCAGGGTCATGCTCAAAGGCCTGATGATGCGTATGAGTTCACTTCCAAGCTTGCACTTCTGAGCAGGTCCGGCATGGTGATCATACCGGTGTGCGACACACCGTATGGTTCCGATCCGACCTTCCATGGCGACAGCGGCAAGGATATCATCCTCATGGAAATTGTACGTTTTGTCCTGGCCAGAGAAGGCATTGCGGCGAACGGTTTCGTACCTGCTACCGGCATGCCTGTGACTGTCTGTGGCATGTCATTGGCGCCTGAAAAAGATGCTCGCGGCACACAGCTCGTCTCTATCGGATGGTCACATGGCGGAATCCTGGCCCGCCGTTTTGCACATGCCTATGAGAGATCGGTCTGTTCGATGGGGCAGGTGTGCCCTGCAGGCTATGAGCATTGGGGTCCTTGGGGTCTTACCGGGAGGTTTATCGGTGAGGGCCTGATGATTACCTCAAAGATGCGTAACGGCCATGTTAAACAGATACTCTCATCAGCATGGGGATTTACCAAGGGCTTTATGGGTGACTTTTCCCGGTCAGTCCCTGCTGCAGTGCGTCATCTTTACCCAGCCAAACTATTGCGTATATTCAGGGATATTTCTGATTGCAGCCGCTATTGCGACAGCACCTCATACAAGGCATCGCATCTTCGTCATATAGCGGTCATATTCGGCAGAGAAGATTCCTGCATGGATCCTAAGCGTCAGCTTGGCATCAACGACCTTTCCCATGTTAACCCGGATGATGTTGATCGATTTAACCGGACCTTTTATGCAGACGTTGAATGTTCTGCAGGTATTCTTACCTTAAGGATTCTGCCAGGGACACATATGGCGCCCGTGATCTACAACGGTCTTTATGCCAAGACGCTCCTGGCGGATCTCGGCGAGCTGGTCGGTGATTGAGGGTGGCTTAGGTCTAACATTTACCATGATAAAG
The DNA here is from genome assembly GCA_035542255.1 of Desulfomonilia bacterium. Lineage (GTDB taxonomy): Bacteria > Desulfobacterota > Desulfomonilia > UBA1062 > UBA1062 > MWEI01. Next base: position 9,460 of record DATKLV010000385.1, read on the forward strand.
ACTGAAAGGCTTCTTGTTCCTATCACGTCCGTTATCATTATCCTTCTGCTCGCTCTTTTTCATATGATGCAGTCCGGCAGGTATCATCTCGTAATGAGTGTGTTCGACGGCGATACCATCCTCTTGGACGATAACAGGAGGATAAGGCTTATAGGCGTGGAAGCCCCTGCCCTCCAATCACCCTATGGCGATAAGGATCATTTTGGAAAGGAGAGCAAGAAATACCTGGCCTCTCTTATTCTGAACAAGAAGGTGTCTCTCACTATTACAGACACGCAAAAGGACGGATTCGGCAGTATACCCGCCTTTGTGTATCTGGGAGATGTTCTGGTGAATGGTCGCGTTATCCGTGATGGGTGGGCGAGATCCTCCAGGATATTCCATCACACATATGGCGATCTGTTCACAGCTTACGAACGGGAGGCACATTCCCGAGGTCTGGGGATGTGGAAGCAGCAAAAAAAAACCGATAATGATGAGACGTACGACAGAGACCGGAATTGAAAAAAGCTGTTTGTGTCATATACCGCAAACTACGTGGCGGATGGAACACCCTTTATTCATCCGTGCATGGGCTTGATTCTCTATGTTAATCAAACCGACTCCTGAGCTTGGAAGCAATCAAGAGCATTATCACACCCAATGCGATGAGCGCTGCGGAAAGTGGGCATTTCTGTAAGGCGTCCATAACTGCCGGGTTTGCTGCTAAGGTTTGTCCGAGTCCGGATTCTGTACCAATGGCACCCATAACTGTCAGAGGAGTCCATGCCCCGCTCTTGAGGAATGTGATACCCTGGTACATAATGACACCGAATCCTCCCAGAACCGAAGCTAATCCACTGAAAAATAGAATCTTCTCCACATCTCCTCCTCATAAGCCGGTAAGATGTTTCATCGGAAATTTATCCCTAGTATATAGATAATGATGCGATGAAGACAAGAACTACTTATTATGAAATCCTTGCAATATTTTTCCTCTTCAACTATTTTGCCCTGCTATATGCCATAGAACGTGAAGGAGATCTGAATGCTTACCTATTTCCGCAAACATTCCAAGGGATGGCTTGCCTATACTGCCTTTGGAGCCATTATCGTCGTGTTCATTCTTTGGGGAGGCAGCTCCTACCTAACCCGTGAGGCGCATATGATTGCCAAGGTTGACCGGCACATCATCTCAGTGGAGCAATTCTCAAAGGCATATACCGACCAGTTGAAGATGTACCAGCAGCGCTTCGGCGATGCCCTGACTCCGGAGATGCTCAAGAAGCTCAACCTCAAGCATACCGTGCTCGATCAGTTGATCGATGATTATATCATTGAAGCTGAAGCAAATCATATAGGGATAACTGTTTCTGAGGCCGATCTCCAGGAGGCGATCAGCCAGTTCCCTGCCTTTAACAAAGACGGAAAGTTCGATGATAATATATACAGGAGATATCTCGAATACGAACGTATAACCCCTGCTGATTTTGAGCATAAGATAAGCAAGGAGATTCTGAAACAGCGTTTTGTAAAAGTATTGACCGAGAATGTCATCGTGCCGAGACAGGAACTCGAGGCAACATTCCATTATATGAATGACTCATATGATCTCTCTTACTTGACAATTGATTCATCATCCTTCGTTAAGGATGTACAAGTAAGTCAGGACCAGATTCAGTCATACTACGATGCCAACAAGGATCATTACAAAATCCCGCCCAAAATCACCCTTGCCGCCATTGAATATCCGACGGTGAACTATCAGGCGAACATCCAGGTCACCAAGAATGATGCTCTGGATTATTATCAAGGCCACAAGGCCGATTTCAGTGAACCTGCCAAGTATCGTGCACGCCATATCCTCTTTAAGATCCCCCAGAATGCCGATGCTGATGTTCTGGCTCATAAGGAACAGCTGATAAGGAAGGTCCTGGCAGAGGCAAAGTCCGGCAAGGACTTCGCTGCGCTGGCAGCACAATATTCGGAAGACGATCAGACCGCGAAGAAAGGCGGAGACATGGGTACCCTGCCACGGGAAGGGTATCCTCAGGGAATCGGAGATGTCATCGCATCCATGAAGCCGGGTGATGTGAAGGGCCCAGTCAAATCACCCATGGGTTTCCATATAGTGAAGCTTGAGAGTAAAGAAGAGGCAAAGGCTATCCCATTCGATAAGGTTGAATCTACGGTAGTTGATACCTTGAAGCTCCAGCGGGCCAAGCAAACCGCCCATGATGAAGCCGAAAAGGCTTTCATGCAGCTTTATGAACAATCCAAGCCGGACCTCGAGGCATATGCCAAGGCAAAAGGACTGTCTGTGAAGCAGATCGGGCCGTTTGCCGAGGGACAGGATACCGGTGTTTCCATGAGCGCCGAGGCCGAGAAAAAGACATTTACTTTCCAGGCCGGAGAACTCGGAGAAGTTGTAACTACACCCGGAGGATATCTTATTTATAGAATTGCCAAAAAGGAGCCTTCCCGCATACCTGATCTGAAGGAGGTGGCGGACCGTGTTGAGGCCGACCTCAAGGCAAAGATGGCTGTTGATAGAGCAAGGGAATATGCAAAGAAGCTTACGGCTTCTAAGCCGGATCAGTTGGCTGCCCAGAACCCCTTGGACACGGGTGAGTTCGTACGGACAGCATATTCGGTACCGAATCTTTCCATGATACCCAAGCTCATGGACGACCTTGACTCGCTGACAACCCCCAAGGTGTTTGAGAACAAAGGCACTGTATACGTAGTTTGGATCAAATCCAAGAAGACAGCTGATTTAAGTACCATGGATAAAAAACAGACCGATGCGATAATGAAGCAGCTTCTCAATAAAAAACATGAGATCGCCCTTCAGTCATACTTGGAGCAGGCCAAAAAGCGGTTTAAAATAGTTAAGGACGAAGAGAAATTGAATGAAGGCGGGACGGCAGGAAGAGGTAATGCACCTTCTCCTGCGGACTACTAATTACAATTCTCAATCAAAGCCCGCTACGTAGCCATCGTGAGGGGTTCCTTGAGGTATTAATGGGTATACCTCAAGTCGTCTCCTCCTCGCCTCTTCGCTATCATCTTTGATTGAGAAAATGGAGGAACTTGGTTTTATTAGTCCTTGGAAAATTGCTGAGAAAGGATTTCACGGATCTCCTTTTCT
>DATKLV010000386.1:0-2616 GCA_035542255.1 Desulfomonilia bacterium
TGACATAGCCGACCTGTTCATCTCCAACTCCGGCACACCCTCGATACCGGGATTGTCGAAGTGATCCCGACCGGAATGAACAATCATCATTAACAGAATAATTAGGGTAGATCGTATCTATTATGACCCTCAAGAGAATGATTTCAGTTTTAAATGAGGCTGAAATGAAGATGCTCAATCGAATGTTATATTGCTTTTTTGCCCTGCTCCTCATGGTCTCTCAGGCTTGGGGTAACACATATTATGTGAGCCCTGCGGGATCAAACACCAGCCCTTATGACACCTGGGCTAAAGCGGCGAATCTTCCAAGTACGGTTCTAAGCCTAAACACTTCTGGCGGCCCTCATACAATATACATTGCCCCTGGAGTTTATTCTGATGGGATGATGCCAGCTAATTCAAAATATGATGGAGTTTCCATTATAGGGACTATTGCCTCTGGGTCGACCACTCCAGCCACGATGGATATGTTAAAACAGGTACTAATTCCTACCCCCAGGGCACTGTGGTCGGCCTCTATGCCTCCCCTTCTTCAGGGTATCGCGTGAAGGCATGGCATGGCACGGACAACGACTCATCAACAGCCGCTGCCAATACCATTACCATGTCCGGCAACGTGACGGTCTTCGTGGAGTTCGAGCAGATCCCGCCCGTTTCCTACACCCTGAGCACATCCGTATCCGGAGGCAACGGCTCCATCTCACCTTCCGGCACCTATACCTACGCTCAGGGCAGTGTGGTCAGTCTCTCCGCCTCTCCTTCTTCCGGATATCGGGTGAAGGCATGGCACGGCACGGACAACGACTCATCTACTGCCACAACGAATACCGTCATCATGAGCACCAGTAAAGTGGTTACCATAGAATTCACGCAAAATGGACTTGCTGTACCCGCTGCATCCCCAATAGGTTATGCCATTATCATACTGATATTAGTGGTTATAGGCAGCAGTACTAAGTATTCAAAAAGCAAGGAGCATTCATCATGAGAAAGGCACTCATTACAGGCATCACGGGCCAGGATGGATCTTACCTGGCCGAGTTCCTGCTGGAGAAAGGCTACATGGTTCACGGCATCAAGAGGCGCTCTTCATCGTTCAACACGGCGCGGGTGGACCATCTCTACCAGGACCCGCATGAGAAGGATGTCCGTTTCTTCATGCACTATGGGGATCTCACAGACTCGACAAACGTGATCCGGATCATCCAGCAGGTTGAACCTGACGAGATTTATAATCTCGGTGCACAGAGCCATGTTCAGGTCTCGTTCGAGACCCCCGAATACACGGCGCAGGTGGACGCCGTGGGGACCTTGCGCGTCCTGGAGGCGCTCAGGATCCTCGGGTTGGAGAAAACGGTCCGATTCTACCAGGCATCCACCAGCGAGCTGTACGGCAAGGTTCAGCAGATCCCCCAGGACGAGAAGACCCCATTTTATCCGAGGAGCCCGTACGCGGCAGCCAAGATATACTCGTACTGGGTCACGGTCAATTACCGCGAGGCATACGGCATGTTTGCATGCAACGGCATCCTCTTCAACCACGAGTCCCCCCGGCGGGGCGAGACCTTTGTCACACGCAAGGTGACGCGGGCAGCGGCTCGCATCGCCCTGGGCCTGCAGGACAGGCTGTATATGGGCAACATGAACTCGCTGAGGGACTGGGGCCACGCCAGGGATTACGTTCAAGCCCAGTGGTTGATTCTGCAGCAGGCGATGCCGGATGACTTTGTCATTGCAACAGGCAGGCAGTATTCAGTAAGGCATCTGTGTGATTGTGCCTTTGCAGAAGCCGGCATAGAGCTGGAATGGAAGGGAGAAGGCATTGAAGAAAAAGGCCTGGTGAGATCTGTTTCAGGTCGTGTCGAGAATCCAGATATCAAAAACGGCATGCCCTTGGTTCTCATCGATCCGCGATATTTCCGCCCCACCGAGGTGGAGACCCTGCTGGGCAACCCTGCCAAGGCAAGGGAAAAGCTCGGCTGGGAGCCGGTCATCACCTTCGAGGAGATGATCTCGGAAATGGTGGCGCATGACCTGGCAGAAGCCGGACGTGATCTCTTGTGCAAGAAAAGCGGGTATCAGGTCATGGAGTATCGCGAATAGGTGCCCTCCCGGCTGTGCCGCATCGTCACCTAAATCAAGAGAAAAATGGGGATCGGATGGATAAAAAACTTATAGAAAACATCGTCGACGGACTGGAACCCATAGCGCTGATCATCAGGAGCGAATTTGATGAGAACGGGCTGCGCTTTTTCACCCCCGACAGTTTCTCCCAGCAGATCGCCTACATGAAGCACCCGCCCGGGAAAAAAGTCCAGCCCCATGTCCATAAGCTGATCCCCAGGCAGGTCCTCTATACGCAGGAGGTTCTCTTCGTCAAGAGGGGTAAAATCAAGATCGATCTTTTCACCTCTTCCAAGATATTCCTCACGAGCCGCACCCTGGAGTCCGGCGATGTCATCCTGTTGTGCGGCGGTGGCCATTCGCTGGAGATGCTTGAAGAGACCGTCATGTTCGAAGTCAAGCAGGGCCCTTATGCCGGTGAGAACGACAAGACCATCTTCGATGCAGGGAAATGAAGGACATGATCCCGGTAAACGAACCCCTCCTCGACGG
>DATKLV010000387.1:0-8639 GCA_035542255.1 Desulfomonilia bacterium
GCCGACGAGGCCAATACGCTGAAGGCGAATAACCGCTATCTGATCAACGCAGGCGTCGTAACCGATATAAACAGGAATGCATCGATATCCTTCAAGGCGGACAACATTCTGAACGATCGATCGCGCGAATTCCTGGATAAGACCTCTTTCGGGACATTCTGGTATCCGGTATCCGGCAGAACATACCGGCTGGCGACAAAGATAACCTTCTGAGATTAGGCTTTAACGTTGATACGTCATTGCGAGCCGGAGGCGACGAAGCAATCCCGAATTCATAACGCCTACTGCCGAGATGCTGGGATTGCTTCGCTTACGCTCGCAATGACCGTGTGGCTTTTTACAAAGGGCTCACCTACTGCATGCGGGCAATGCGGATATCCCTCTCTGTTGACATTTGCCGTTACAATCAACCATAATCACGTCCAATCGAATTTATGCCGGAGGTTTCATGCTCCTTTTTTATACTGCAGGTGAGTCTCACGGAAGGGGTATATTCTCCTTCATCGATGGTCTTCCTGCCGGTCTGAGAGTGGACAGGGATTCTATAAACGCCGACCTGGCCCGACGCCAGAAGGGTTACGGCAGAGGCGGCCGCATGTCCATCGAACAGGACACAGCGGATGTACTTTCAGGCCTCAGGGGCGGCCATACCATGGGGAGTCCGGTCCTCCTTGCGGTCTGGAACAGGGATTTCGAGAACTGGCAGAAATACATGGACCCATGGGAGATCATCCCCGGCAGGGAGCTCCATACACCCAGGCCCGGTCATGCCGACCTTGCAGGGGCGGCCAGGTTCAGGCACAAGGACCTGAGAAACGTGCTCGAACGATCCAGCGCCCGAGAGACCGCCAGTCGGGTGGCAGCTGGAGGATTCCTGCGTTCTTTCCTTTCATGTCTCGGCATAAAGGCCTGTTCATGGGTGACAAGGATCGGCGAGACTGCCTATGACGGACCCTTTGACCTTGAACGGCGTGATGCATCCAGTGTCTTCTGCCCGGACAAGAATGCTACCCTGAGCATGGAGCACTCCATCGACCGCGCATCCCAGGAAGGCGATACTATCGGCGGAGAATTCGTCGTAATGGTCGAAGGGCTGCCTGCCGGCATCGGATCCTATACCCAATGGGATCAGCGCCTCGATGCTCTCTTGTCCATGCATCTCATGTCCATCCCGGCCATCAAGGCAGTGCAGATAGGCGCAGGTGTCGCATGCGGCATACTGCCGGGTTCCATGGTGCATGACCCCATCCTGGCAACATATCCCAAGAGCAGACCGTCTAATAATGCCGGCGGACTGGAGGGCGGCGTAACCAACGGTGAACCCATAGTGGTCAGGTGCACCATGAAGCCGATCCCCACTCTCAAAAAAGGCATGCCCACCTTTGACATGCTCACCGGTTCATCAGTCCGGGCGAGCTATGAACGCTCCGATGTCTGCGCCGTCCCTGCGGCATCAGTGGTGGGTGAGGCGGTGGCGATCATCGCTGTTTCCTCAGCCGTACTGGCGGGCTTTACCCAGCCGAGCATGGATGCGCTCCTCCATGCCTTTGGAAACCACCGTAGATACTGGGAGGGCCTATGATCTTTCTTACCGGATTCATGGGTTCAGGCAAGACATCCGTGTCAAGAAGGCTGTCCGAGCTTCTCGGCCGTCCGTTCATCGACCTCGACGAATACATCAGCACGAAGTTCTGCAGTACCATAAACGAGATCTTTGCCTGCGTGGGCGAAACCGCATTCAGGGTCCTTGAAAGCGAGGCCCTGCTCGAGATTGCACTCAGGCAGGACGATGCTGTTGTTGCAACCGGCGGGGGCCTTCCCATAAATCCTGGCAACAGGGCACTCATGAAGGCCTGCGGCCCTGTTGTTTTTCTGAAGACCTCATTTGAATCCCTCGCATCAAGAATCCCTGAAGATTCGGGCAGACCTCTCTGGAATGAGCGTGCAAGGAGCCTGCTGAATGAAAGGACACCCGCCTATGAGGATGCCGATTTTATCATGGATACCGACGGCCTGGCACCCCAGGAGGTGGCACAGAAGATCTTCGACCTCTCGAAGGCATTTATGGAGCCGGTTTCCGTCCTGGTAAGAAACACCCCTTACCCGGTCTATATCGGAAAGGACTTTTTCAAGGACATCCGGAAACTCATCTCCCGCCATATCCGGACAGAGGGTGTTCTCGCCCTGGTGGACGAAAAGGTCCTCAGGTATTACGACAAGCTGATCCGCTCATCCCTGTCCGGGATAAAGCACCACATCATCTCCATTCCATCGGGTGAGTCGTCGAAATCTTACGAATCCCTCATGAGGGTCCTCAATGAAATGTTCTCGGCACAGGCGAACCGGCAGTGGATCTGCATCGCCATGGGTGGAGGGGTTACCGGGGACTTGGCTGCTTTCGCTTCAAGCGTCTATATGAGGGGCATACCTGTCGTGCAGGTACCCACAACCCTCCTGGCACTGGTAGACTCGAGCATCGGGGGCAAAACGGGTATAGACGTCAAGCACGGCAAAAACCTGGTGGGGACCTTTCATCAGCCCCTGTTCGTTCTCAGCGACATAACCTTTCTGGGCACCCTGGACGAGGCCCTGATGAAAGATGCCATGGCCGAAGTCGTCAAATACGGCATCATCATGGATAAGGACCTTTTTGCCTATCTTGAAACCACCGAAGATCCGGATTATGAAAAGGTCGTGCATCTCTGCGCCCGCGACAAGGCCTTGATCGTGGGCAGAGACGAACGGGAAGGAGGCCTTCGCAGGATCCTGAACTACGGTCATACCCTGGGACATGCCATTGAGCTTGTTCGGAACTATGAAATGAGCCATGGCAGGGCGGTCTCTGCCGGGATGTACTTTGCAACGTGGCTCTCCCGCGAGCTGGGCCTCATTGAGGTAAAGATGATGGAACAGATATTCAGGCTCATAAAGAAATGGTCCTATCCGTTGCAGGATATTTCCTATCCTCTGCCGGATGATATAGGCACCGCCATCATCGCAGATAAAAAAAGCGCACAGGACGGCATTCACTTTGTGTTGACTCCGGCCATCGGTGATGCTACCGTAAAAAAGCTTTCTGGTTCTCAAATATTAGGTGCTTATGGCCGGTTCGTCAGAGAATGTGAAGAAGGCCTTTGATGAGGGCAGGTTCCTGGACGTTGTCCGGGCGGCCAAATCCCGTAAAAATCCTGAGGACAGGCTGCTGCTCGGAATAGCTCTCTTCAAGCTCGGCAGGCAGGGAGAGGCCCTTGATATCCTGAGCAATATCGCGGATCTTTCCCAGACCCTCATTAAATCCTTTTATTACATGGCACTGATCCATCTCCAGAAGCAAGATGACGTACACGCCAAGTCCTGTCTCCAGAAATACCTCGCATTCTATCCCGATGACGACGAGGCACGTGACCTGCTCGAAAAACCGTCCGCCTCCGACATGCTCATGAAGGAACCATCCCTCGAACTTGCCAAGGTATATGCACAGCAGGGCCATTTCGAGCAGGCGCTTGATATCTACACCCAGGTCGATAAGCTGGCCGGGCTAGACGAAGTCGCACGAGGAGAGGCACGGGAAGTACAGGACCTTTTTATCATGAAGACATTGCAGGGATGGCTTGAGAGGTTGAAGAAATGAAGATCCTGATAATCAACGGACCCAATATGAACATGCTTGGACGCAGGGAAACATCCATTTACGGACCCACTTCGCTGGACGACATCGAGGGCCTTGTCAGGCGAAAGGCCCTGAGCATAGGTGCCGAAGTGGACTTTTTCCAGTCCAACCATGAAGGCGAGCTCATCGACAGGATACACAAGGCCCAGTCCCTCGGCATAGACGCCTTCATCATAAACCCCGGCGGATTAACGCACACCTCTGTATCCCTGCGCGATGCCCTGCTTGCCGTCGGAGTTCCCTTCATAGAGGTTCACCTGAGCAAGGTTTCGTCCCGCGAGTCCTTCCGCCTGATCAACTACTTCTCTGACATCGCAGCGGGAACCATTGCAGGTTTCGGTCCACTAGGTTATGAACTGGCCGTGGAGGCCGTCTGGGGTCTGTATGGAAAGAAGGCTCAGTAGAGCCCGCCACTACCTCAAGGGTCTAGACGCCGTCCTGCTGCTGTCAAGGCCCAGCATTACCTACCTGAGCGGATATTCGGGCTCCGATGCCCTGTTTGTCTTTACCGAGACCAGGGACTTCCTCTTCGTGGACTCCCGCAATACCCTCCAGGCACGGCAGGAAACAGTTTCCGATGTGCGGGAGATCACGAAAAGATGGGAAGACATCTTTGATGTCCTGCATGAGGAAGGCGTCAAATCCTTGGGAATCGAGTCCAACATCCTGGATCTCGACAGTTTCATCAAGATGAAGGACATCTTCAAAGGCATCGAGATGACCCCCATGGGAGGGCAGCTTAAACATCTTCGTTCGATTAAAGACGCCGACGAGGTGAACCTCATGAGACAGGCATCCCGCATATCCGAAGATGCCGTGATGTCGGTGCTCTCCAAGGGGATCATAGGGAGACGCGAGCAGGATGTGGCCCTCGATATCGAGTGGGAGATGAGGAACCGCGGGGCCTCCGCAGCATCATTCGAGCTCATCGTTGCTTCTGGCCCGCGTTCCGCCATGCCGCACGGTGCGGCCTCCGACAAGATCATCGCCAGGGACGAGGCCGTTGTCGTTGACTTCGGGTGCGTCTACAAGGGCTACTGCTCGGATCAGACGATAACAGTAACAACCGGAGAACCTGAGAGTTCATTTCAGGACGCCTACATGAGAGTGATGGAGGCACAGGACCGATCCATCCATGCCCTGGCCCCGGGCGCAAAGGCCAGGGATATCGACAAGCTGGCCCGTGATCACCTCGCCGAGCATCAACTGGGGGACTTTTTCGGCCACGGCCTCGGCCACGGGGTTGGCATGGAGGTTCACGAGGCCCCCGCAGTCTCACCCCTGTCCGATGATGTCCTGGAAGAAGGCATGGTCATCACCGTTGAGCCGGGAGTCTACATCTCAGGGAAATTCGGCATCAGACTTGAGGACATGCTGATCATTACAGATAATTCTTGCATGCGCCTTACAAATATTGATAAGAAAATCATCAGAAATATCAGCTAGAGGTGAGGTCCATGCAGTATTCAACAGCACAGTTCAGGAAGAATTTGAAGATCGAGATAGAGGGAGAGCCTTTCACCATCGTGGATTTCCAGCATGTGAAACCGGGCAAGGGCGGGGCATTCGTGAGGACCAAGATCAAGAGCCTTATCAGCGGCAGGGTCTTGGACATAACCTTCCGCTCCGGTGAAAAGGTTGACGTGCCCGATCTCGAAGAAAAAAAGATGTCATACCTCTATCAGGATGAGACCGGGTATTGCTTCATGGATACCCAGACCTACGAACAGATGACTCTTACCAAAGACCAGATGGGTGACGCTCTGGGCTACCTCAAGGAGAATGTGGAGGTGGAGGTGCTTCTTCACAACGGCAAGGCCATAGGCATAGAACTCCCCATGTTCCTCAATCTCAAGATCGTTGAGACCGACCCAGGTGTAAAAGGCAACACGGCATCCGGCGGTTCCAAACCAGCCAAGCTGGAAACCGGTGTGACCATACAGGTTCCCCTCTTCGTCAGCCAGGGTGAGGTGGTCAAGGTCGATACCAGGACAGGCGACTATATCGAAAGAGTGAGCTGAATGAATATCAAGACGGTCAAGGATCTCATCGAGCTCATCAAGGATACCGATGTTGTTGAGCTGGAGTGGACGCCCGAGCGCATTCACATCATCAGGAGATCAAGTCAGTACGAGACACCTCCTCAAAGGGCCCGTGAGAATGATCGAACCAGCATCAGCATGAAGGAGAAGCATACGGTCACCGTGACCTCTCCCCTTGTGGGGACGTTTTATCGGTCCCCGTCTCCGGAAACACCCCCGTACGTTCAGGTAGGGGACCGGGTTTCCAAGAACCAGGTGCTGTGCGTGATCGAGGCCATGAAGCTCATGAACGAGATTGAATCCCACGTCGACGGGACCCTTGCCGCCATTCTCAAGCAGGACGGCGAGCGGGTCGGATACGGCGACCAGCTCTTCATCGTCGAGGAGCTATGACCACATGGCGGCTCCTGCACGAAGGCAGGTGCCCGGCCAGGAAGACCATGGAGAAAGACCTCGATCTCTTCGAGGCAGTCAGGCAGGGCAGTACCCAGGGGGCGCTGCGTTTCTACAACTGGGCTGAAACAGCGCTGACCATCGGCTACCATCAGAGGCCATTTTCCTTCAACGACCCGCATCTGGATATCCCAGTCATACGGAGACCAACAGGAGGCGGGGCAGTGCTCCACTCCGATGACATTGCTTTCAGCATAAGCACCGCTGCAACAGGGAAGTTTGCAGCAGGCATTCCCGAATGCTACGGCATTCTATCACAGGTTTTCAGGACCGCCTTTCACGGCTGCGGGATCGGTGCTGAGATCAAAGGCGGCAGCCATGCCTTCTCGCCGTTGTGCTTTTCACGGCCTTCACCGGCAGAGCTCATCCTCGGCAGAAACAAGATCATGGGCATGGCCCTTGCCAGAAAAGGCCGCTTTCTCCTGGTACAGGGCGTCATTCCCCTGCATGTGGACCATGAGCTGTCAGAACGGGTTTTCGGGGAAATTCCCAGGCATGGTTCTCAAGGGCTTTTGGACGTGTTTCCCGACTTCTCAGAAAAGCTCTTCTTCAATCGTCTCCATGATGGTTTTATTTCTCAACTGGGCGTTCTTCTTTGCCAGGGCGACCAGGATGATCACAAACACCACTGCGCAGATGAACGAGAAATAGAACCTGGGTGTGAAGAAGTGTGCGAGCACCATGTGACCGAGCAGGGAGAACAGGGTTACGCTCGGTACGATGCCTAAGATGGTGGCTTTCATGAAGTCACGCCAGCATACGCCGGAAGCTGCTGCTGCAGAGTTAATGGCCGTAAAGGGGATAATGATCAGCATCTGAAGCATGAGGACCAGGGGGTACCCGTTCTTCCGGATGGTATTCTTGACCCAGTGTGTCTTCTTGCCGTGTCCCCAGGCTTTTTCTACTCCCAGGGCTTTCACGATGAAGAATGCAAGATTCGCATTGATCAAGCATCCGATATAGGAGAGCGCCATTCCCAGTGGTGCGCCGTATGCCGATGACCCTGCCATGACCAGCAGGCTCAAGGGGGCGCCCAGAGGCATTATGGCCACACAGAAGATGAAGAGCAGGGCCCCGGAAATGCCGATCTTCTCGATCATGACCCTCAGGTGTATCCAGTCTTTCAAAGGGTAAGGATCGAGGTAGCTGAAGATACCCATAACCCAGAAGAACCCGATGAACGACAGGAGAAAAATAAAAGCGAACCTGCGCATCTGAGGAGAATGTATCGTCATGGTTGATACGAAGCTCATGCAAAGCCCTTCATGTATGAATTGCATTAACGCCGATAACTTTCTCATCGGCAGGAGTCGCTATTGCTAAAGTGTTGTCGCGAGATTTTATTGATATTTTTTAGTAACTGATTGTAATACATGATAGCAGCGAGTTGATTATCTCTCTGCATAATCAACCAGGAGGATGCATGTCTGAAAACCCTATTGAAAAGCTCATGAATCCGGCTTCCATAGCCATAGTGGGTGCAAGCAACAACTTCACCACCATGGGTACGCTGCAGTGCATGAACCTCATTACCAACGGTTTCCCGGGCGAGGTGCTGCCCATCCATCCTCAGGAGAAGACTGTGCTAGGCAAGAAGGCGTACCTGTCTATTGCAGAGCTTCCATATGCCCCGGACCTCGGGGTGCTTGTGGTCCCCACACGACTCGTGCCCGGCATGGTTGAAGAATTCGGCAGGCTCGGCACAAGACACATGGTCATTGTCACGGCAGGGTTCAGGGAGACTGGAGAAGAGGGCAGGGTTCTGGAAAAGATCCTGATCGAAAAGGCAAGGCAATATGGCATCCGGTTCCTCGGTCCGAACTGCCTCGGGATTGTCAACACGCATCTCCCCCTGAACATAACTGTGGGCCCGATCCAGGACTATCGAGGGAAACTGGGCATTGCATCCCAGAGCGGTACGTACATCGCCCAGGTCGTGTCATATCTCCACAAGAACGGCATCGTGATGAGCAAGGCCATAAGCGTGGGGAACGAGGCGGATATCACCATCATCGACTGCCTCGAGTATCTTGGCAGCGATGAATCCACAAAGGCCATCGGCCTTTACATCGAGGGCATCAAGAACGCCTCACGTTTCCTGGAAGTCGCCGGGAACGTGAGTCGGATAAAGCCTATTGTCGCCCAATATGCCGGCGGGACAGAAGCGGGCGCAAGGTCCGGATCGAGCCATACCGGCGCCATGGCCGGACCCGGTCATCTCTATGAAGCGCTGTTCGCGCAGGCAGGGATAATAAGCGTTGGAACCATCGAAGAAGTGTTCAAGACAGGCTGGGCCCTTGCTTCCCAGCCTAAGCTCAAGGGCAGGCGCATCGCCGTCCTGACGAATTCAGGCGGTCCGGGAACCGCTATCTCCAACACCTGCAACCAGGTCGGTCTTGACGTGCCCGAGTTTTCCCCTGAGCTGCAGAAGAAAATTTCCCGGCTCCTGCCCCCGCACGGGAGTACCCGCAACC
>DATKLV010000388.1:0-2055 GCA_035542255.1 Desulfomonilia bacterium
CTGGCTGAAGCATGGAAAAAGACATGCAATGGTCACCATACTTCCTCAGGTACGAGAGCCTCTCTTCGAAGGTGAAAAGATCTACCAGTCCCCGAGTCCCTGCCCGGTAAAGATCTATAGGAATAACCTTGGCTGCTGTATATTCTCTCGGCTGACCTACGAGTGGTTTTACCTGTGCTGCGGTACTCATGTGTGCCCTCTCCTTCCTGATCTCAGCTACCCGTCTTACCGATTTTTCCCGAAACGCTCATGACTCGTGACCCAATCCAGAGATGAGAGCGCTCCTGCCAGCGAGATCTCGCCCGCCACTACTACCGCTGCTACTATTTCAGCGAACTTAAGGACGCTGCCCTGACCGGTGCATCCAAGAATGTTAAGGCATTCCTTCTGGGTAGGAAGACCTGTGCCTCCTCCATGGGTTGCCACAATAAGGGACGGCAGTGTGACTGAACCGTACAGGTCTCCTTCCTTTGTTATCTCTGTATAAATGATGCTCGTCGATGACTCGGCGATATTGGCGACATCCTGGCCTGTTGCCATGAAGAGGGCAGCCAGAGCATTGGCCGCATGAAGGCCGTTGCTTGAAGCCCCTGCCATGAAAGAGCCGATGGCACCGACTCTGCACAGGTGATCCAGGGTCTCAGGGTCTGTCCTCATATTCTGGATCATAACCTCTCTCGGGATGACGATTTCGCCGACCACCCTCTTGCCTCTCGTCTTCAGCGTATTGATGAGGGATGCCTTTTTGTCAGTGGTGACATTCGCATCCATATAGAAATGCTGTACCGTGCTCACCTGGGAGAGGATCCAACTGCAGGCTGTGAAGGTACCTATGCTGACCATGTTCTGTCCGGCAGCATCACCGGTAAAGTAGTTGAATCTGAGATATACAAACTTGCTCGCCATGTATCTTTCTATATTGAGGAGCTTGGCAACCCTGGAACAGGATTCTGCCTGTTTTTTGATCTCATCCATATGATCATCAACCCAAATGACAAAATCCCTTGCATCCCGGGCCGATTCGAAGGCGAATGCCGGGGCTCTCTGCATCTGGTCTTCAACAACGGTCGTCGTGACGCCGCCGCACATGTTGATAACCTTCATGCCCCTGTTGTACGATGCCACCAGCGTTCCTTCACTTGTGCACAAGGGGATGAGGAACTCGCCCTTAGCATGCTCGCCGTTGATCTTTAACGGGCCTGCAAAGCCCAAGGGTATCTGCGCAACGCCGGTGAAATTCTCGATATTGCCCTTGGTGACTATGGGATCAAAGGAATGGTGTTTAACGTGATGGAGGTGAACACCGGTATATTCTTCAACGAAATCCTGGCGCTGGCGGACGATATCCATGTCGTAGTTGTTCTGCTTATCGCATGGAATCTTCTTCTGTGTTGATCTGGTCTCGATAACCGAATCAGTGGCTTCCAGATCCAGTATGCCGTAGGGATTGGTATCACAGGATATGATGATCTGATGTTCGATATTCTTTGCAAGGGCGATAGCCCGTGCATGGAACTCAACATCAACACCCATGGGGAAAGGAATTGTCCGGTCCTGGTTTATCTCGCTGGCCTTGAGTCTGGTTCCATTATTCCTCATGGTGACATCATCAAGGGGTATCTCAAGTCCGTTGATGATAAGGCTGGAAACAGATGTAATGACGGCATCTTTCATGGGATTTTTAATGTTGAATGATACACCGTCTTCGACATTTTTCAGGCTTCCAATGGAATAGATCTTTTTCATGATGAGTGGGGATATCGTTACATGACTCTTGGGTTCCGATGCTCTCGTAATGGATACAAGCCTTGGTTCTGTCGTTGAATTTCGCATTGTCCCTTCCTTTCATCAGATCTGGGAAATAATCCATGTTGCCGGTTGTCGATTTTTCCATTCAGGGATATTGAACATGACAAGGTAATACTCACGAAACGTGCCAATAATAAGTCCCAAAATTACGAAACTACCCTCAGGTGAATATCAGGTGTTACCTGATACAAATTTTATAGAAATCAATCAATCCAAGCAGTTATAAAATAAAGAGCAGATGAAGAA
>DATKLV010000389.1:0-3972 GCA_035542255.1 Desulfomonilia bacterium
TCGGTCTCAAGATCCTGGCTTCGTCCTGGGTGTCTCTTGATAAGTTTTCCTGGACTATATCGGAGGACTTTACCCCAAGGGCTACAGCGAGGCCGGCCATTTTTTCGGAGGATGGTTCAGAGAGTGATGCATATACCTTTCCGCCCGACACAAGAAGCTTCGCACCGGAGAGACATCGGTAGATGCGTATACCTTCCACAAGGCGTACAACAGACTCATCATCTCCTCCTGCGAGCACAACGACCCATTTGATGTTGTCCGCCCCTGCCGTCTTGACATCAAGGGGCTGATAGGCATTTTCAAGCTTCTCAAGGGGCCAGGAGGACAGTACGCCGTAACTCAAGAGCATAAACAGAAGACAGGAAATGGTGATGAATATCTTTGCAGCCTTTTGCCTCTGATGGAGCCAGAGCATGACGACGCTGATGGTGAGGAGGGCGGCGACTATGGTCGTGGGCATGAGCAAAGGGCTTATGATTTTCTTGAGTATGAACATGGATAACCGCTCCTTTATACAGATCAGATGACATATGTCCGTTTTGCTTAAAGCTTGCCATAAGACCCTTGTCCATGTGAAGAGAGAAATCCCATCGATCGTATCAAGCCTCCTTGATTTCATTCTGGCAGGAAAAGGCCAAGTTGGTTATAACAGATCCCATTCGACCATGAAGGAGCCAGACATGCCCGGGGTCTTTGCATTGATGCTTCACAGCCATATCCCCTACTGCCGTAAATCCGGTGTTTGGCCTGCCGGAGAGGAATGGCTTTTCGAGGCCATGAACGAGACCTATATCCCTCTCCTGAGGATGTTGCGGACTCTTCATCTCGACGGGATCAGTCCCAGGATAATGATCGGCCTCGTCCCGATCCTCATGGAACAGCTTTCCGACGGATACATGAAGGACCGCTTCTGTGCTTATATGGAAGACAAGATCAAGCGCGCCCGCAACGACATACTGCGCTTCCAGGCCGACACTGCCCGAAGCGCTGTGGCCCGGTACTGGCTGGAGATCTTCGAGAGCAACTATGAAGCCTATACTGCAGACTTCTACCGGGATATCCTCGGCACCTTAAAATGGCTCCAGGATGAAGGTGCCATAGAGGTCCTGACCTCGGCCGCCACCCACGGGTTCCTGCCGCTTTTGGAATCCGACGGCATGGTATATGCCCAGGTTCACAATGGCGTTGAAACATACAAGAGCTATTTCGGCCGGGACCCGCGCGGCTTCTGGCTTCCCGAGTGCGCCTACAGACCCGCCGAGTGGTCCCATCGCGATCGGTACATGCGGAAGGCCATAGACGAATGGCTTGCCGGCGAGGGAATAGAGTATTTCTTCGTGGAGGATGTCGGGATAACTCGTTCAGCATTTGCCGGGAACCAGGATCGGGATAAACACCCCACCGCATATCAAGGATATCGTCTGGCATCGGGTGTCTCGGTGTTCGGTCGCAATGATGCCACGGGCAAACAGGTCTGGTCGCCTGATCGAGGCTATCCGGGTGATCCCTTCTACCTGGAGTTTCACAGCAAGGATTCCGAGTCGGGGCTGCACTACTCGCGTGTCACGGGACGGCCCGACAAAGAGGTCTATGATCCGGTGACAGCATCTGAGCGCGTGAAGATCCATGCCCGGCATTTCACCGCCCTTGTTGCAGACCTCCTCCATCAGGCTGCGATGACATCACAAGCACCTGTCATCGTTGCCCCGTATGACTGCGAGCTCTTCGGCCACTGGTGGCATGAGGGGGTCAACTGGCTCGAACAGGTTTACCGGCTGTTGGCGGAAGAGGCTGTTGTTTCATGCAGGACCTTGGGGGAATATCTTGATGAGAACCGCCAGGGTTTTCCCACCATCAGCATGCAGCCCAGCACATGGGGCTTGAATTCCGATTTTACTGTCTGGCTGAACCCGGAGCACGGCTGGATCTGGCCATACATCAATTCAAGCTCGCGGGAAGCTGAGCAGGTTCTTGATAACATCAGGCCAGAAGATGAACGCGGACAGCGTATCCTGCGGCAGATGGCCCGCGAGCTGCTTCTCATGCAGGGAAGCGATTGGCCTTTCCTCCTCTTCACCACCCAGGCCAAGGAGTATGCCAATCAGCGCTTTCACCATCATCACCAGCGTTTCTTAAAACTCCTCTGGGCCGCCAAAGACCTCGGTGATAAGTCAAGACTCTCTGAAGAAGCGCTCCGGCAGATGGAGGATGTGGACTGCCCCTGGCCTGCAATCGACTGGGCCATCTTCAGACACAGAAAAAATTAACATTTGAAGGAGAAGCCTGTTCACAGACATATCTGTCAATGCATTGCCTCCCTGGTGTTAGACATCTTGGATGAAGAACTATGCCCAACCTTCTTCTGCCAAGGCATCGTGCAGTTCATCGGGATGATGCCTGCAATGGTATTCGAGCTTGCTGGATTCCTCATGGGCCTTGCTGTAGGTGAGACCTTCAGACATACGGTTACGTTCGTGGAGCTCGTGAAGCAATACATACCCGCGCTCGGGCTCTTCGATGGCATCGTCGATCCAGATTTCATTCTGAGGGACGAATTCATACACATAGTCATGGCCGCCTGCAGTAAAATCGATATCAAATACACTCCTGACCAGGCGACCGTTGACGATCCAGACGCGTATGCCGCTCTCGAGTGTTTTCCATAACCGTTCGTGTACATCTTTGCCGGAAGGCAGGCTTGTCCCATAATGGGTTAAGCTTCTCAAGTCACCCGCGCGCCTTCGCTCCTTTCGTTCTTCCTTGTCTGCTTCCACCAGTGCCTCGGCATAGGACTTGCCTTCAGCCATAAAACGATTCTCTACCAGCAGATGGTCGATGAAAAAACGCCTCTCGTCGTTTTGGGCTTCCTGGTCGATCCACAGCTCATCGACCGGGATGTATGGATAACGATAGTGTTGCCCGAAGTTTGTGAATTCTTCATCCAAATGACTGCGTATATAGATCCCATCAACGATCCATACCTGCAGACCACCTATGGCTTTATCTTTTCTGATGTAAGGCTGCTTCAGCTTCTCGGACATGAACGCTCCTCATGTTATACATATGTTCTTCTCATGTGAGATCATTTATCCATATCAAACCATGATGCTCTATATCACGGCAAGGGCTGCAACTGACACCCTTCATTTCAAGGGACCTCGTTGGAGTAAAATTCTCTTCAACATGAAACTGTCGGCACAACCCCTTGAATATCGTAGGATGAAGCTTAGTCTAAAGATGTTGTTCGTAAAAAGTTTCATAAGGAATGTCACAGTCCAAGGAGATAACAATGATGAAAGATATGGACAGACGTGATTTTTTGAAACTGCTCGGCATTGGAGGAGTAGGGGTGGTATTTGTCTCCGGCCTGGGGAGTCTGGCGCATGCTGCAGGCAATGCCGCGATGAAGTACGGCTTCTCCTTTATCCAGATGTCCGATACCCACTGGGGTTTTACCGGTGCTGCCGTTAATCCGGATTCGGCAGGCACCTTGAAGAAGGCTGTCGCTGCAGTCAACAAACTGAAGACTAAGCCGGACTTCATCATATTCACCGGAGATTTGACCCATACGACGGATGACCCTAAAGAGCGGAGAAAGCGTATGGGGGAGTTCAGAGACATCATCAAGGATCTGAAGGTGGGCGACATCAAGTACCTGCCCGGAGAGCACGATGCATCACCGGATAATGGCGAGGCCTTCCAGGAGTTCTTTGGAAAAACCCACTACACCTTCGACCACAAGGGAGTCCATTTCATCACGCTCGACAATGTCTCCGACCCCAGGGGAAACCTTGGGGATGCTCAGTTACAATGGCTCGGCGAAGAGATGAAAAAACTGGATAAAGACTCACAGATCATCGTGCTGACCCACCGCCCCCTCTTCGGTTTGTATCCGCAATGGGAGTGGGCCACACCCGATGGTGCCAAGGCGATAGATATCCTCTTGCCCTATACCAACGTGACGGTCTTTTA
>DATKLV010000390.1:0-3794 GCA_035542255.1 Desulfomonilia bacterium
AGTGATTTCCTGATGTGGGATTACAGAGGCTTCATGATTTATTTTATAATTATATCGTGAGCCTTGAATGAAATCAATATTAGAGTTCATATTTCTGAGATAACTCACCGTACTGGAATTCTGAATATCAACCGTTGATTAATTCAATAGATATTCGGTTTCAAGACACCTGTAAAAAAGAGTAAGTGCCATGATCACCAGTTTGTTCTAAGCGATGATCTATTAGATAAATCGTCATCTATAAAATCAGATGATTAACTGTTGGTTTCGAAATAAAATCTATCATGCCGGGTCCTTTGTGATCAGGCTGCTCTTCACCCCGAAATCCTGACTGTAGGATGCCTTATTCTTTGTGATCTTGCTGTGTCTTACATCACCTCCCTCACCAAGGGAGAGGTAGCCATACAAACGAGAAGGGCAGGCACAAGGCCTGCCCCTACGGTATCTGGTCACAGATCACCCGGTGAATGCAACGCATGCGATCTCGATGAGCACATCCCTCGGCAGTCTTGATACCTCCACGGTGAATCGGGCGGGTTTGGTGTCGCCGGCGAAGAACGTTGCGTATACTTCATTCATGGCTGAGAAGTCATTGAAGTCCCTGAGGAATACCTCGGCCTTTACGATCTTGTTCATGGATAGCCCTGCCTTGGTGAGGATTGCATCGATGTTTTTCAGGGCCTGAGCAGTCTGCTCCCTGATGTCGCCCGGGACCACAGACCCTGTGGAGGGGTTGAGCGCTATCTGGCCGGAGACAAAAACGAAACCGCCTGCGGCGACTGCCTGGGAATAAGGCCCTATGGCCTTTGGCGCTGCATCCGTATGAATGGTTGTGATGTTCGATCCAGCCATTTTCTCTCCTCCTTTCTCCGTCATGCTCACGTATCCGGGCTGTACCATACTTGCATCCGGTGATCTATGTGTTTCTAGCGTGAGGAGATGTAATATCCGTCATGCCGGCAGATATTTTTGATGAAAAGCAGCAATTTTTATGGCTTCCTCGGCCTTGAAACTTCTGCTAAGCTAGTACGGAATCCCTTGTTCGGGAAAGGCTGGTTGCTGAAAGCAGGAGCAGCTCAAATGAAATCCGTTTTTGTATACACATCGGCGTTCGACGCCTTCAGCTTGGGGACGGACCATCCCTTCAAGCCCTACAAGGCGACCATGGTCTACGAGCTCTGCCACCGTTACAGCCTCTTTGACCATCCCTGGATAAAGGTGTTCAAGCCGAAGCCGGCGGCGGAAGAGGTGATGGCCGAATACCATTCGCAGGATTACATTGATGCACTCAAGGGATGCAATGGCGGGAACTTCGATTTCACCATGCTTCACTACGGACTGGGTACGGGTGACAACCCGATATTCAAGGGCGTGTTTGATTTTTCACTGCTCGTACTCGGTGCGTCCGTGGCCTCTGCGGAGATGATCGCATCCGGGGAGGCGGACACCATCTTTTCTCCGGTCGGAGGTCTCCACCACGGGGGTAAGGGTCATGCCGAGGGATTCTGCTATGTGAACGACATCGTAATCGCCATCAAACGCCTGTTGAGCAGGGGATATGACAGGATTTTTTATGTGGACATTGATGCCCATCACGGCAACGGCGTGCAGGATGCATTCTACGACTCCGATAAGGTCCTGTTCTTCTCGGTGCACCAGAACGGTGAGACATTGTATCCAGGCACCGGCTTTGAAAACGAGATCGGGGAGGGCAGGGGAAAAGGGTATACGGTGAATCTGCCGCTCCCGGAATACACCGATGACGACACGTATACACGGGCCTTTAAAGAGATCTATCCCAGGCTTGTAGAGGCCTTTAAGCCGGAGTGCGTTGTAGCCCAGGTCGGTCTCGACACCCTCAAGAAAGACCCGCTCACGAACCTCAGGCTCACCAATAACGGTTTCTGTGCCGTCATCGAGGAAATCCGCAAAAGCTGCCCCAAAGTGCTTGCCTTGGGCGGGGGCGGGTACAGTGTGCCGGATGTGGTGAGGGGCTGGACATTGGCCTGGGCCATACTGAACGGAATAGAGCCGGTGGATCAGTATGTCGGCAGTGTGGGCAGCGGAGTATACGGTCACGGGCAGGGCATCGAAGAGCTCCGGGACCAGCCGTACCGGATATCCGATGCCCTGAAAAAGTCAGTGGACAGCTATGTCGACAATAAGATAGCCTATATCAAGTCTGCGGTGTTTCCTATCCTTGGTATCAAGGAGTGACTGCCGAGCTAATGAACGTTCCATTACAAGAAGTACTCCGGAGTTATTCGGTGAGGGGGTGATCCCATGGAAGATGAAAAGAAAGAAGAGAAAAAGGGCTATACCTTCATGGATAAGAGAGGACTAGACAAGGACTCCACAGAAGCACCTCAAGTATTAAAAAATCCTGATGCACAGCCACAGGAGGAGGACAAGCCCAGGGGGCCCATCCCCGCCATTGACTTCACGACACTCATCATGAGCTTTGCCAGTGCAGCACTGGTCAGCATGGGCAGGGTGTCGGACCCTGCCCTTGGAACAGTTCAGAAGAATCTTGTTGTTGCCCAGCAGAATATCGACATCATCAACCTCCTGCATGAGAAGACAAAAGGGAATCTCACTGCAGATGAAGGACACCTGATGGAACAGATCCTCTATGAACTGAGGATGTGTTATGTCGAAGCGATGAAGGAAGAAAAATGATGACCAAGAAGAACTTGGGAGTTTACGGTATCCTGCTCATGGTGGCAGTGTGTTCGGCATTCGTCGGCATGTTCATAGCCTCCTCATTGAATATAGGCTCGGTAAGCGAAGCCCTTCCTTTCTGGAAAGAAGGCACCTCACCGGCATCGGTGAAGGTCCCTTTGCCGAGCTTTTCAACGTTGGCCAAGGAGGTCACACCCACGGTCGTGAACATCCGCACAACCAAGAATCTGGCCAACAGGGACCTCTATCGCAAGTTCGAGCCGCCGCCCGGGTACGACGAATGGTTCGATGATTTTTTCAAGAAATTCTTCAACAATATCCCTGAGCAAGATCTCCAGCAGCGAAGTCTCGGCTCGGGCTTCATCATCTCCACCGACGGGTATGTGCTCACCAACAACCATGTGGTTTCGGGTGCCGACGAGATCTTTGTCTCTCTCGCGGACAAGGAGGAATTCAAGGCCAAAGTTGTCGGGACAGATGACAAGACGGATATCGCTCTCATCAAGATCGAATCTCCGAAAAAGGAGTTTCCCGTGGCGGTTCTCGGTGATTCGGACAGCATTGAGATCGGTGAATGGGTTATTGCCATAGGCAACCCCTTCGGCTTCGGCCATACGCTTACCCAGGGGATCGTATCAGCTAAATCCCGGGTTATCGGAGCCGGACCTTATGATAACTTCATCCAGACCGATGCAGCGATCAACCCGGGAAACTCGGGGGGGCCCCTCATCAACATGCAGGGCCAGGTCGTCGGTATCAATACCGCAATTGTGTCATCAGGCCAGGGCATCGGTTTTGCGACGCCCATCAACATGGCAAAGGCGATCCTGAGCGAGCTCAGGGACACCGGTGAAGTAGCCCGCGGCTGGCTCGGCGTGGCAATCCAGGAAGTAACTCCCGAGATCGCCCGTGCCGTGGGCATGAAGGAACCCAAGGGTGCCATGGTCACCTCTGTGTACGCCGGCGATCCTGCAGACAAGGCCGGGGTAAAACCCGGCGATATCATCCTTAAGATCGACTCCCATGAAATAGCTGATTCCCGGGCACTCACCAGGATGATAGGCGGCCTGAAACCCGATGCTAAAGTAGCCATTACCGTCTGGAGAGACGGT
>DATKLV010000391.1:0-2645 GCA_035542255.1 Desulfomonilia bacterium
GGGGTTTTTAGGCTAGACAAAAGAATGAACTGGCTTGTATATGGTGCTTGATGATCGCCGGGATCATATGTAAAGAGGGTAACCCAGAAGCCCTTGCCCTATCCGAGCGTGTTGTACGCTGGATGCAGGACAAAGGATTGCCTTGCCTCTTAGAAGTCCACATCTCCGATTACCTCAAGACAGATCATACGGATGATGTGTGGAAGCAATCCGACATACTTATCGCCATAGGAGGCGACGGAACCTTCCTGAGGGCCATACGTATGGCCGCACCGAGAGAGATCCCGGTACTCGGCATCCATATGGGCTACCTCGGGTTCCTCACCGAGGTCACAGAGGACGAGGTGTTCCAGGCGCTGGACGCCCTTAAGGCCGGCTCATTCATCAGGGATGAGCGCACGATGCTGGAGGTCACCCTCATGAGGGGTGATGAGACAGTCGTATCGCAATACGTCCTCAATGATATCGTCATAAATAAGGGGGCGCTGGCGCGTATCATAGACATCGAAGTTTGGACCGACTCCACCTTCATAACCTGCTATCGGGCCGATGGGCTCATCATATCCACTCCGACAGGATCTACGGCCTACAGTCTTGCAGCAGGAGGGCCCATCGTTCATCCCCAGGTAAGCGCCATCATCCTCAATCCCATATGTCCGCATGTGCTATCCAACAGGAGCATCGTGCTTCCCGATTCTCAGGAAGTCATCATTATCGTGAAATCCGGCAAGGCATCGGACAATATTTACCTTACCCTCGACGGTCAAAAAGGGCACCCACTTCAGGCAGGTGACAAGCTGCAGGTAAAGAGGGGCTCCAGAAAGGTTGTCATGCTAAGGTTTCCCCAGAGGGATTATTTCGAGATATTGAGAAGCAAACTCAAGTGGCAGGAGAGATGATTGAATTTTTAAAGATCTCTTCCATGGCGATCTTTGATGAGATCGAGATTGATTTTACTCAGGGACTGAACTGCATCACCGGGGAGACAGGGGCGGGGAAATCATTGATCCTTGACGCCCTTACCCTGCTCATGGGTGCCAGGGCGGGACGTGAGCTGATACGCCCGGGCAGCGAGAAGACCGTAGTTGAGGCTTTGTTCAGTGTTTCCGGCAGGGAGATGGCGCTCAGGAGAGAGCTGTCTCCGACCGGAAGCGGCCGGTGTTTCATCGACGGAAAACTCACCACATCAGCAGGTCTTGCAGAAGTTTCTTACGGGCTCATTCACATCTATGGCCAGCATGATTACCAGGACCTGTTAAGCCCCAGACAACAAATGAAGATACTTGAGGATTATGCAGGATTGAACAGAGAAAAGGTTGACGTCACTTATAGGGAATATGGTGAGACACTGGAGGCCTTTAAAGAACTTGAACGCCTGATCGATTCTTTCATCCATGAGCGGGACTATCTGGAGCATTGCCTCAAGGAGCTCAGAGATGCTCGTATAGAAGAAGGGTTGGAGGAGAGGCTGACCCAGGAGCTTAAGACCTCGCAGAAGGCATCGGAGCTTAAGCAAACCGCCATGGCGGCCCAGGACCTGATCTATACGGGAAGCCCTTCCATCATCGATCTTGCATCGGAAGCCCGTCATCTACTCAACCATATTAGAGAATATGACCGTGCCATGGAGATGCCGGTGCATATCATGGACGGGATAATGGCACAGCTTGAAGATGTGCATGGAGAGCTGAGAAAGAGGATCGAAGCTTATGACTTTGATCCGCAGAACGTAGATGATCTTGAAGAGCGGCTCAACACCCTGCATGAGCTGAAGAGAAAGCATCGTACTGATGAAAAAGGGCTCTTGATGCTCACTGCAGAGATGGAACAGAAGATCTTAATGCTCGATGAATCGGAGAAATCCACCTCGGTTGCAAAGGAAAAGGTAGAGTATTCATTGAGGAAATACCGAGACGCAATAAAGTCATTCCTGGGAAAGAGATGGAGTGCTTCGAGCACTCTGTGCAAGAAAATAAACAAAGATCTTAAAGACCTGGGCATGCCAGGGATTGATTTCCGGGTACAACAGTTCCAGGTGGACGAAATAGAAAAGGCGATCCTTGATGCTGATGGCAGGGCCGCATCGTCTGGCACGCTTCTCAAGGGAGAGTACCTCGTCTCCACCAATGTCGGCCAGAACATATTGCCACTCGCCAAGATAGCGTCCGGCGGGGAACTGAGCCGTATCATGCTCGCCATAAAGGCCCAGCAGAAGACCTCATCAGAGGCAACAATGATCTTTGACGAGATAGACGCGGGCATCAGCGGGCAGACTGCTATTGCCATCGCTAACAAGCTCAGGGAACTTTCCCGCCATGGCCAGGCGATAGTGGTAACCCACCTACACCAGGTTGCATCTGTGGCGGATTCGCACTTTGTTATAACTAAAACTGTAGAAGGCAGATCCACATCTTCCTCCCTGAAGCGTGTGAAGGGTAAGGATAGGGTCATGGAGCTGGCCCGCATGATGGGCGGTGACTCTCCGAGCGTAAGTGTCATCGAGCATGCCAGGGAGCTGGTCATATTACATGAAGGACGTCTTTCCCTCGAACACTAGGAAAAGATTTACATTTGACATTTCAAGGTCCTGATGTTCTATGTAGGAAAATTTACTGTAGGATATTGTTGTATGATACGAAAACCAT
>DATKLV010000392.1:0-6968 GCA_035542255.1 Desulfomonilia bacterium
CCATGGGCCGTCCTCTCGATGATCTCGTCCTGAACGTCGGGCTGAAGGTCATTGAAGTAGGCGCAATACCCGGCCACGCGAACGACGATCCCAGGGTATGATGCGGGGTCCTTCTTTGCCGCCTTCAATGTCTCGGTATCGAGTATATTGACTTGAACCTGCATCCCCCCCTGGGTGAAATAATTCTTGAAGAGGTTGACCAGGGCCTTTCGGCCGGTCTTGCCCTGCACGATCTTCTTGTCGAACTTCAGGTTCAGGGCGTAGCAGTTCATCCATTTCCTGCTGTCAAGGGATGCCGCCGAACGCAGGACGGCGGTAGGACCCATTCGTTCGGACCCGTCCGCCGGGGCGAGGCCGTTGGAGAGCCGCCGGCCGGCCGGCCGCCCGTTGGGAAGTGCCCCGGTCATGCGCCCGAAGCCGAGGTGGCAGGTCATGGAATAGAACCCGGGCACATACTGCCCGCCCCGCGTGTTTTTGTGAGACCACACCGCATCGGCAAAGGCGTCGGCCGCAAGCTGGGTCATGCGGTCAACCTCAGGATCTCCGTTACCGTAGCGGGGGAGCCTCGTGGCCAGCTCAATTCTCAGATCCTCGCGACCTTTGTAATTTTCCCGCAGGATACGCACGAACTCTTCGAGACTGAATCGCTTCTCATCGAACACGATCTTCTTGAGGGCGTAGAGGGAATCGCCCGCATCGGCGAGGCCCGCGGCCTGGACAGAGGTGAAATCGTAGAGTCCGCCCCCCCAGGTAACGTCCTTGCCTGAATCAAGGCACCCATCGGTGAGGATCGAATTCACCGGCGTGGGCCTGATGTCCCGGTAGACCTCCTCCATCCAGCCGATCACCTTGACCATGTCGTCTACCCCGTGGCGGACCTGTGCACGGAAGGCCTCAAGGATGTCTTCAAAGGTCTTCATCGAAGAGACAGGCGGCGTGGCGGCACCGAACCTGCGCGGTCCCTCGATTCTGGCTTTCCCGTTGAAACGGGCGCCTTCGTTCAGCGCCAGCTCCAGGCAAAACGGAAGGTTGAAGAGTGCGGCGTCGGATGAGTTGTAGGTGCGTCCCTGGCTTGCCATCTCAACGCAGCCGATGATAGCATAGTCCCGGGCATGGGCTTCTGTCATGCCCGCTTCCTCCAGCGCCCTGACAACGGCCAGGTCTCCGAAGAAGGAGGGGCGGCTGGTTCCCATCTGGAGAAGCTCCACGCTTTTGTTGAAAAACCACTCGGGTGTGGTGGGATGGATTCGGACGTGCACCGCCGGCTCACGGGTCAGGACCTGGGCATAGGCGTCCAGGATAAGGCCGGAAACCTCGTTGGTCACGTCATTCCCCTTTTCGTCCGTTCCACCCAGGGTGAAGGCCTGGGCAACCCCGTTGCCGCTGAAGAACTGATCGATCCGCTGCGAATAGAGCGGCATGGTCTCACATGTCTTCAGGCAGAAGCCGGCGGTCATCTCCGTTGCCTGTTCGGGGGTCAGCCTGCACTGTTCCACATCACTGCGATACAGGGGCAGGAGGATCTGGTCCATGCGGCCGAAGGAGAGTCCCTGTTCGAAGTCTTCCAGGTTCAGGGCTACGTGAACAAGCCAGACGGCCTGCAAGCCCTCGAGATAGGTCCGGGCGGGTTCAAAGGGGACCCTGCGGCAGACCCTTGCCGATTCCAGGAGCTCGGCTCTCCGTTGTTCAGACAACCCCGGTTTTTTTGCCTCAAGCTCGGCCCTCTCAGCAAGATTTTCCGCCATCTTTCTGATGCCGTCGATGGTGATCAAGACGGAGCTGAAGAATGCCCTCTGATCGGCATCTATAGGAGAACCGTTTGCAAGCCTGCCCTCCTCAAGGCTCGACTTTGCCTCTTCATAGGGGCGGACCAACCCTTCGTTTACGACCATCCAGTAGTTTCCGACTTGGTGGCCTATACCCGCCTCCTCAGTGACGTAATGGCGCTTGGCCCTGAAGAAATCCAAAAAGTAGGAAAGGCGTCCTGGTCTGAGGAGCGCCTTGGCTCCTACGCTCTTGAATGCGTTTTTAAGCCCGATGCGGAGGAGTTCCGCAGTCTCCGGGACGCTCAATTTCAGGGGGACGGCCCGTTTCCCCAATCGGGCAATGTCCTCCAGAATATTGATAGATCCGCCCTCGATGTAGTAGTTGGCGGCAATGCGCTTGGAGGTCATATTGCCGATGATGAGCTCATCGGCGTAAATGCGCGGCATCCGATGAGAGTACAGGTAATGGAGGGCGCGGGCGCGATGGATGAGGGGATGATCCAGTTTGGCGCTCAGGCGGCCGTCCTTGGAGCTCAGGAATTCCTCCAGGAGTTTGGGCCGCTCCAGGCAGATTGAGTATGGCGTGGACAGAAGCTCTGCCTTGATGGCGGAGATTCGTGAGGTGGCGGCAGTAAACCCCTCAACCGGGGCTACCGTTGCGGAGGTCAAGGACGCTGAGAAGCGAGGCACCGGATTCATAGGACCACCTCCTCACATTTAATATTACAATCATACCATAAGACTCTTATGAGATCCAGAGAAGAGTACATATTACATTGAAAACAAGTGTGATTTATCGGTTTGATAGGAGAGAAAGAAAACCCTTTGACTCACCGTAAACATTTATCTATACCATGTTTACCGAAATGAAAGGATCAGGATGGTGGAAGCGGCTAAGTCGGGTGACAAGGTAAGGGTCAACTATACGGGAAAATCGGAAGACGGACAGGTCTTTGAGTCTTCTGTCGGCCTCAAGCCGTTCATATTCACTATAGGCTCCGGCGAGGTCATAAAGGGTTTTGAAGATGCCGTCATCGGCATGCAGCCGGGAGAGTACAAGAAGATTACGGTGGAGCCGGAGGACGGGTATGGCTTGTATGACGAGGATCTTGTCATCGAGGTCCCCAAGTCCGGGCTGCCATCCGATCTCGACATCCAGGTGGGTATGGATTTCGAGATGGAGGATGAGGACGGCAATATCGTTCCTGCCGTAGTCATCGAGATCATGAGCGACGCTATCCTAGTCGATGCGAATGCGCCGCTTGCCGGAAAGAGGGTCATCTATGAAATAGAGCTCATAGATATCCTCAGGGGCAATAGGCTGCCGGGTGACGGTACGATGCTGGTCTCGTGAATACGATTACTGCGCCGCAGTATCCAGGACCACCTTGTTTTATTAACGTTTGATAACAAGAACCGGGTGTTTCGCCTTTCTCACCACCTTGTCCGAGACCGATCCCAGGAGCATCTCTTCCAGGTTGCTCTTCCCATGGGAGCCGACAACGATAATCGACGGGTTTTCCTCTTCAGCAACCTTGAGCACCACCCGCAGGGGAATTCCCTTTTCCACACGTTCTTTCACGGTTAAACCGAGTTGCTTCAGCTCATTGACGACCAGGGCGATCTCTTCATACGAGCGTTTTTCTATCTCCCTTTCGATGCTCATGAAGTCCTGGATGGTGCTGTACGAGCTCAAGAGCTCCAGGTTGGACTGGTCTATGACATGCAGTACCACCACCTCCTGTCCGCCTGCCTCTTTGAGACGCTTCACGTACTGCAGGGCCTTTTGGGCCACATCCGAAAAATCTGTGGGGAAGAGTATCTTTTCGAACATCTGTTAAGCCTCCTTATCTACCGATCAATTTAAGAGGAGTCGGGTAAATGTCAATGGATCACGGATCTGATGCATTCCGCTGAATCGTTCCCGGGGTTGTTCACGAATCTTGAGATCTCGTATGCCTCCATCTCCTGAGCCGCATACGGCTTGAGACAGCCCATCAGGGTCCTGTCCGGCTCTGCTCCGGCGCTCAGCCAGACCCGGTAATCACCCGGGTCGAGGATGGCGGGCATCCTGTTGTGAATCCCGGCCACCGCTGCATTGGCATCGGTTGTGATGATGGCGCTGGAAAGGATATTTTCCCCGGTCGCTCTATCGGTCCATCTGTCCCACAGCCCCGCAAAACAGAACGGTTCCCGGCTCTTGAGCCTGATGAAGAAGGGTGTCTTGGTTTTGCCGGAGCCTTTCCACTCATAGAACCCGTCGGAGAATATGATGCACCTGTGCCTCCTGAACGGGTCCCTGAACGAGGGCCTTGCAAGCAATGTCTCGGCCTTCGCGTTGATCAAGTGGTTGCCGATGGATCTGTCTTTGGCCCAGGAGGGGATGAGACCCCAGCGGGTGAATATGAGTTTCGGGACAGGGGTGTTGATCACCGTGAGGATGTCTCTGGACGGGGTGATGTTGTAGCGAGGGAAGAACTCCATGAGAGCCGCCACGTCCGTGTCCAGTTCGAAGAGGCCCATCCTTATCTTCTCAGGGTCGGTGATCTGGACGAATCTGCCGCACATGGAATATACCATACATGAGTCGTGGATCAGAATCCAGCATCCTTAGATGAATAGATCTCGATAATCCATGAACAGTCCTGCCTCCCCGAGCCTTTCCCCTGCGCCGTACGTTCAGACATCCGGCAAGTTCAGGAAAGCCCGACACAGCCCCTTGAAAGCGTGAAATTCCAACTTATATCTTTAAAGTCTGTCATTCCCTTGGGCTGCAAGCCGAGGGTGCGATCTCCCCGGAGATAGGCATCAGGATATGGTGGTTCTCCATAAATCGCAATGCGGAGGTTCCGATGAAAACATCTTGGGATACGGAGAAAAAATCGACCCGGGACCGTAAAAAACTGGGATACGTGGGTCTCGGGAAGATGGGTTTCAGCATGGTGGAGCGGCTGACGGAAAAGGGATATAAAACCGTTGTCTTCGACGTCAATAAAGATGCGGTGAAAAGGGCTGCCGCCATACCCTCCGCTCCTGCCGCAGATATAGAGTCCCTTGTCGGGGCACTCAAAAAACCCCGGTTGATCTGGCTCATGCTCCCCCATGAAACTGTTGACGTGTTCCTGAGAGACCTCATCCCTCTGCTCGATCAAGGCGACACGGTCGTAGACGGAGGCAATTCATACTATAAAGACTCCATCAGGCGCTCAGGAGAGCTGGCCATCAAAAAAATCGGGTTCCTCGATGCCGGTGTCAGCGGCGGACCTGTGGGTGCACGGAACGGGGCATGCATCATGGTGGGAGGGGAAAAAGCCGTCTTCGATTCATACAAGCATCTCTTCCGTGATCTTTCCGTCAAAGACGGATACGGCTACATGGGAGGGCCCGGGGCGGGCCACTTCGTGAAGATGGTCCATAACGGCATAGAATACGGAATGATGCAGGCCCTTGCCGAGGGCTTCGCCGTCATGAAGGCGTCTCCCTTTAATCTGGACCTCATGAAGGTTGCAGACCTCTACAACCACGGCAGTGTCATAGCCTCACGTCTGGTGGGATGGCTGAAAGAAGCCTTCGTCGAATACGGACAGGGCCTCGATGCCATCTCGGGCTCAGCCGCCCAGAGCGGAGAAGGCCTTTGGACTGTTGAGGCAGGAGGGGAGATCGGGGTTCCCACCCCGATCATCGAAGGCTCCGTGAACTTCAGGTCTGCCTCGAAAACCCGCCCGAGTTACACGGGACAGATCATCTCGGCACTGCGCAATCAATTCGGAAGGCATGACGTCTTCAAGAGATGATCACAGGAGCTGCTTATGAAAAGGTCCATTGCTAAAAAACAGTTGGAGAAGCTGGCCAGGCTTATCCGTTATTATATCCTCACCTCGACCACTCAGGCGGGCTCCGGCCATCCTTCTTCATCGCTGTCCGCTGCCGACCTCATGACCGGGCTCCTTTTCGGCGGGACCTTCCGGTTCGATGTGTCCGATCCCAGGCACCCGAACAACGACCGGATCATCTTTTCCAAAGGGCACGCTTCGCCGCTGTTCTATGCCATGTGGGCCGCAGCGGGACAGTTGACCTTTGACGATCTGATGACCCTGAGAAGATTCGGCAGCCCCCTGGAAGGCCACCCGACCACGGCCTTCCCCTTTACCGAGGCATCCACGGGCTCACTCGGACAGGGCCTTTCCATCGGCCTCGGCATGGCGATAAACGCGAAGTACCTCGACAGCCTGCCGTACCGGACCTATGTGCTCCTGGGCGACAGCGAGATGGCCGAGGGCTCCCAGTGGGAAGCGATCCAGATCGCGGCCCACTACAGGCTGAACAATCTCGTGGGTATCATCGATGTGAACCGCCTGGGCCAGAGGGGTGAAACCATGTACGGCCATGACCTTGAGGCCTATGCCGGGCGGATGGCCCCCTTCGGGTGGGAAACGGTCATCATCGACGGCCATGATATGGATGAAATCCTCTCTGCCTTTGAGAAGGCCTCGTCCTCCCGGGATAACCCCGTCATGATCATTGCCCGGACCATTAAGGGCAAGGGGGTGTCCTTCATCGAGGACAAGAACGGATGGCACGGCAGGGCGCTCGACAAAGAACAGCTGGCCCGCGCATTGACCGGGCTGGGTAATATCGATAAATCGGTTATCGGGGATATTCCGAAGCCCGAGGTTGTGAAACCGCAGCGCGGTTCGGCCGGAACCGTGAAAGCCCCCGACTATCCGCAGGAGAAGAAGGTCTCGACCCGGAGGGCCTACGGCAATGCCCTGGTGAGGATCTTTGATGCATTCCCTGACTTGGTGGCCCTGGACGGAGAGGTAAGCAACTCCACCTATGCGGAGATCTTCAAGGAGAAATACCCCGGCCGGTTCTTCGAGATGTACATTGCGGAGCAGAACATGGCGGGTTGTGCGGCAGGACTCTCGGTCAGGGGCAGGATACCCTTTGTCTCGACCTTTGCAGCGTTTTTCACCCGCGCCTTTGACCAGATCCGGATGAGTGCGTATTCCAGGTGCAATATCAAATTCATCGGCTCGCATGCCGGCGTCTCCATAGGACAGGACGGACCTTCGCAGATGGGCCTTGAAGACATCGCCGTGTTCCGCACCCTGCTGGACGGCGTGGTCCTCTACCCGTGCGATGCGGTCTCCACGGAAAGGCTCGTCGAAGAGGCGGCAAGGCACAAGGGGATAGTCTATA
>DATKLV010000393.1:0-13169 GCA_035542255.1 Desulfomonilia bacterium
TGATTATTGCCCTGTGACCATCATCCCCATCACCGAGGACATAGTGCGTCATCACGACCTGACAGATGTGGATATGCACATCTACGACCTGATCGACGAGAAAAGGACGGTCGAACGGATCGTAAGGGAATGCCTCGAACCCCCCTTCGAGGCGTTAAGCTCCATCGTGAGACTCATGGATATAGGGCTTGTCGAGTTTTTCCCAGAAGGGGCAAAGGATATGCGCGATATCTCCATCGCGCGGAGCCTCTTCTTGAATAAAATAAAGCACGTAGCGCTCTATGTTGTACTCATCTTGTGCTTCCTGACCCTCATTCTCGCAGGTCATCCCCGGATCACCAAGGGATTCATCCCTCGTGAGATAAAGACATATGTGGATGATCAAAGAGCCGATCTGGCACGATTCAGCGGGAAGAAGAAAGAGCTTTCAGCGACAGATACAAATAACTATGCCCATTAAGGCGCATCTTCACCGGCGTAAAGGCAACATCAAGTGATTTCCCTTTTTCACACAGATCTGATGATAGAGCACACCGCAGCGTATGAAAGACCCTGTTGGCATTCTTCAGGAGGAGCTTCGTTTGTCCATGCCCAAAATCCTTGCGACCTACGATCTCCATGGATGGGATCAAGAATACCGGCTCCGGATTTCCCTCACCGAATGGAGAAAGCAACTCGAGTTCATCTAAAAAAGCGGGTGTGAGATCATAAGGGGAGATCTTGAGATCCACCTCGAACGTGATCCGCTCCTGGCACATCTGAGAGCCAATGGCTTCATTAAGAGCAAGAGGGAGTGTGGCAACTTGCTCTTCAGTGATATTCAAACCTACGGCCATCTTGTGTCCCCCGAAGCTGCAGAGAAGTCCATTGGTTGTTCCCAACGCACGGTGCAGGTCGATACCGACCAGAGACCTGCCTGACCCGATGCCGATTCCATCCATAAAGGAGATAACGACGGCTGGCCTGGAAAAGAGGCTCACCAGGCGGGAAGCCACAATGCCCAGGACTCCTATGTGCCAGTCCCTTCCCCACACAACCGTAACGTTTTCCAGAGGCGGCTGATCCTTCAACTGCTTCAGAGCCATCTCCAGGACATTTTGTTCTTGTATCTGCCTTTTCCTGTTCAGGCCGTCGAGCTCCTGGGCCAGTTCATGCGCATGCTTTTCATCGTCCGTGGTAAGCAGGTCAAAGGCCTTTCGGGCATCCGATATCCTGCCTGCCGCATTGATCCTTGGACCCAAAATAAACCCCAGATCCCGCGAGATGACCTCCTTCTTTATACCTGCAACCTTCACGAGAGCGGAGATGCCTACCCTCAAGGTCGAGTTCATGACGTTCAGGCCTTCCTTGACCAGGATCCGATTCACCCCGGAAAGAGACACCGCATCGGCAACGGTGGCCATGGCTACGATGTCCAGCTCATCCTTGAGATTCGGCAGGCCCTGGACCCCTCGTTCTCTGAGAAGGGATCGCAATGCTACGATAAGGTGAAATACGACGCCAGCCCCGCAAAGGTCCTCACCGAAGAACAGGCAATCGGACTGTTTGGGATTGATGAGAGAGTACGCATCCGGGATCATATCATCCACTTCATGGTGGTCAGTGACAATCACATCCATGCCCAGAGAATTTGCATAACTTACTTCATCCGCCGCGGTAATCCCGCAGTCGGCGGTGATCAGAAGACTCACCCCTTGCGCATGTAGATCGTCTATCCCTCGCCTGTTGAGACCGTATCCATCGGTGACCCGATCGGGGATGAAGATTACCGGTGGATTACAACCAACAGCAGTGAGGAAGCGGTGTATTAGCGCCGCACTGCACACACCGTCCACGTCATAGTCTGAAAAGACGCCGATAGGCTCTTTGTGATCAATGGCCCTGATAATCCGCTCACAGGCCTTCCTTATCCCTTTCATGGTTCGAGGATCTCTCAGCTGGCCGAGATTCGGAATAAGAAAATTCAGTACATCGGTCTGATTGACCATTCCCCTGGCGCGTACGAGAGATCGGAAGGCGGAGGTAAACTTCAGTCCTGGAAGTGCATTATCATCAACATGCCCTCGGATCACCCATTCGGGAGACACACATATCATGCATCTTTCCTTAAACCCGCTGTGACGGTAAGTCAAGAAGGGCCGCTCAGACGCATGCAGCCTTCAAGCACCTTTCTCGTTCGGGGCATGTCGATAGGCTTGACCTCCATGCTTATGGTGGAATCATATCCGGTTTGGAGTAAAGAAGACAGAATAACTTTATAGTCGACACACCCCTCTCCCAGGGCTAGGTGGAGGTCGTCCTTAACGCTCGTACCGCCATGGTTGTCATGAGCGTGCACATGGGCTATCCTGGAGGAGCATTGTTCTATGAATCGGTAAGATGTGTTCTCCCTTGCTAGGAGCTGTGCATGACCGATGTCCAAGGTCATCCTGAGATCGGGTATAGCTTCGAATGCAGCCTGAAAACTCTCGGCTCGCTCACTTAAGTTTTCAATGCATATCACTATTCCTCTCTTCGAGGCATATTCAACGATCTCTTTCAGAAGAACAAGCTTTTGAGGGATGAGCCCGTTTGGGGCCCATCTTTTATCAATCCAGAAATGCATGGTGGCCTTACCAATCGCAAGTCTTCCTGAAAGATCAATCAGAGTTTTTATCTTCGGGACAAATCGCTCCTTAAGTACCGCTATATCAAAGGGATTGTCCTCATTGGGTAAATGGGCAAGATAGGATATACCATAGGTATTCTTCAGTTCAATGAGTTCCGGCATCCAAAGCGACACCGTATCAGGATCATCCAAAGATACCTCTATAAACGGCAGACCAAGACCGGCCACTTCGTGAATCTCCTGGATCGTATGCGCCCTGCCGCCGATAGTGACCATGTTTCCTCCGAATTCGCCGATCTCTTTCCATGATACAAGAATTCATACTATCCAGGCCTACTTATTCATTGAGTTGTCTCTTCTCTATCGGGAAAGGGGCTCACGACAAGATACATGCCCATGACATTTTCCACTCTTACCGACTCACCCGCCTTCAGCGTGGAGGGGCCTTTTGCATTCCAGTACTCCCCATGGCAGAAGACTTTTCCTGTGCCGTCTTCGTTCCATTCATAAACTTCAGCGATCTCGTTCTTTAATCCTTCGGCACCGACTTTTGAGCTGGTCCTCTGGGCCTTAACAACGAGGAAGATAGTAGCAGCAAAGAATGCGGCAAAGAACAGGGTGACAGGTAATATAAGCCCATAGGAAACCTGTGCATAGAGCTCAGGGGTCCTGAAAAGAAGGATTGATCCCAATACCATGGAGATGATGCCTCCTACGGTGAGCAGGCCATAGCTCGGCACCTTGATTTCGGCAATAAACATGATCACTGCCAGAAGTATCAAGGCAAATCCTGCATAATTCACCGGCAGGGTTTGGAATGCAAAGAATGCAAGGATCAGTGAGATACCGCCGATGATGCCCGGCAGGATGGCCCCTGGGCTTGATAGTTCGAAATAGATACCCGCAAGTCCTACGAGCATAAGGATATAAGCGATATTGGGATTGGAGAGCGTAGCCAGCAGCCGATATCTGAAGCCCATGGACTTGTACACCAGATTGGCATCTTTCGTATGGAGCACAAAGGTTATCGTATTTTTCTTGATCTTCCTGCCGTCCAACTGTTTCAGAAGATCATTCATGTCCTGGGCCACAATGTCGATAACACCCTTTGACAATGCATCCTGGGCCGGCGTGGAGATACTCTTGCGCACGATATCCTCGGCCCATTCTTCGCTCCTATTACGTTCCCGGGCGATGCTCCTGGCATAAGCGACGGCATCATTGGTCACCTTTTCCACCATGGTGCTCTCTTTCCCCTCTTTTTCATCCCCGCCGCCGATGCCCACGGGATGTGCGGCTCCTATATTGGTCCCCGGCGCCATGGCAGCTACATCAGATGCAAGGGTTATGAGTGCACCGGCAGATGCGGCTCTCGCACCTTTGGGATAGACATAGACAACCACCGGTATATTCGCATTCATCTCCTTCTGTATTATGTCCCGCATGGCTGTATCCAGACCACCCGGCGTATCGAGCCGTATGATGACGGCTACTTTATTCGTCATGACAGCATCATCAATACTCTCCATGACATATGAGGCAATAGGAGGACTTATGGCGTCCTTCACGTCTATCACAACTATATCCGCTGCACGGAGATTCAAAGGCGTTGAAAACAGGACAAAAAACAGCGTTGCCCAAGCGCCTAACGCTGCAGCGGAATACCAAGCGCTTCCATGACTTTTTTGATATCTTCCCATACATCCCTCTTCTTTGATGGGTTCTGTAACAGATAGCTCGGGTGGTACGTAGGCATGGTCAGGATCCCTTGGAACTCTCTGAACGTACCCCTGAGCTTGCTGATCGGAGTGGAGTCGTTAAGGAGGGCATGCGCCGCGATCCTTCCCAATGCTACAATGACCTTAGGATTCACAGCCTCTATCTGTGCCTTGAGGAATCCTATGCACATAGTGATTTCATCCGGTTGAGGATCCCTGTTGCCGGGAGGTCTGCACTTGAGAATATTGGCGATATAGACTTCCTGCCTCTTAATACCCATGCCCTTTTCAATGATGTCTGTAAGGAGATTGCCTGCAGGGCCTACGAATGGCCTGCCTGTCTCATCCTCAACAGCCCCGGGCGCCTCTCCGACAAACATTATCAATGCATGGGGATTGCCTTCTCCAGGAACGATGTTCTTCCTTGTCCGGCTCAGAGGGCATGATGTGCAGCCGGTAATGGCCGATACGATCTCTTCCAGCTCGTGCTCTTCGGAACCTTGCGTTACCTGCTGGGCAGGCCTTGAAATGGCCTGCTCCTGGAGCAGTAGATAAGGCCCCGCCCAATCGACCTCATCACGAAGGAGCTGGATTATCTGTTCCCTCATAGCCTTTCTTTCACGAGGTCCAGTATTTTGTGGGCCAAAACCTCTTTCCCCATATGCTCGAAATCATAAATCACTCCTTCAGGGGAGAGGATCACGCCGCTGTTGGTGTCCGAGGCAAATCCGGTGTTGGCCTCACCGACACGGTTTGCAACGATCATATCGAGCCCCTTCCTGACCATCTTATCCTGGGCGTAGCTCTTGAGATTTTCCGTCTCGGCGGCGAAACCCACAAAGATCTTCGATTCCTTCAATGTCCGTATCGTTGCAAGGATATCGAGCGTTGATACCAACTCGATGTGAGCCGTCTTCTCACCTTTCTTGATCTTGCTCTTCGAGTAGGTATAGGGGGTGTAGTCCGCCACTGCGGCAGCCATGATGAGAATGTCGGCATTTGTGAGGTTCTCTTTGACGGCTGAAAGCATTTCCTGTGCTGAACGGACATTTATTATCGTCGCCCATGGTGCATATTCTACGGAAACCGGCCCGCTGATCACCTTAACCTTTGCTCCCCTGATACAGGATGCCTCAACAATGGCGGCCCCCATTTTTCCCGTGGACCTGTTGGTGATGAACCGCACCGGGTCTATGTCTTCACATGTAGGACCGGATGTAATGAGTATGTTGATGCCCGCGAGATCATGCTGGGCCAGCAGCATCTTAACTTCCTCGATTATCCTGTCGGGTTCGGGTAGCCTTCCTGCCCCTTCCCAACCACATGCAAGCTCTCCGGTCGTCGGTTCCAGCACATGAATGCCTCGTGTTTTTAAGATGTCGATATTATCCTGAGTCGCCCTGTTCTGAAGCATGTTCACATTCATGGACGGACAAACGATCACCGGGGCCTTCGTAGCGAGCACGGTGCACGTTAAAAGGTCGTCTGAAATGCCATGAGCGAGCTTTGCAATGAAGTTGGCCGTGGCCGGGGCGATGAGGAAGAGGTCGGCCCTGTCCGCAAGCGCGATATGGTCGATCTCATGGGCGCCCGATAGTGTCATGGGAAACATCTCGGTATGAACAGGCCTGCCGGTCAGCGTCTGGATGACAAGCGGAGTAACAAAATGCGTAGCAGCCTGACTCATCACCGCGTGTACATCGAGGCCGATCTGTTTAAGACCACGCACGATGAGCGGTGTCTTGTAGGCTGCTATTCCGCCCGTAATGCCGAAAACAACGG
The DNA here is from genome assembly GCA_035542255.1 of Desulfomonilia bacterium. Taxonomy (GTDB): domain Bacteria; phylum Desulfobacterota; class Desulfomonilia; order UBA1062; family UBA1062; genus MWEI01. The sequence continues at coordinate 6,109 of DATKLV010000393.1, forward strand.
TCTTATCCTCTATATCTTCTCCTGCGGAACCACCCATATCTCCACCCTCGTAGCAAGAGGATTCTCTTCGATGAGTATCTCTGCGAACTTGTCCTGTTTCTTAAAGAAGAGTTTAACCGAACCTTGGTATTTGTACTGATTCAATGCCACCCATTTCTCATCATTCATGGAGGTAATGAAGAACTGGGCAAGAGATTCGGTCTCCACGCGGCCGGTGACCACGAGTTTTCCAAAACCATTCGTAATATAACATTCCTTGGCCGACCTCTCCAGTTCACCGGGTATCATGATATCGGCAAAGTCGAGATACCTCGGCGACGGTCGTGTCTCTGATGAAGAAGTGACATTTGAGGCAGCGTTCTTCAATTGGGCACAACCGGAAAACATCAACACGACAACAAGACTCATCAAAACGGCTCTTCTCATTGTTATCCTCCCTAAAGGAATGGATTATACCTGCGCTCGGCACCGACAGTAGTGGAAGGACCATGTCCGGGCAGCACCTTCACATCATCCCCCAGGGTCAACAGCTTGGCCTTTATAGAGGCGATGAGTGTGTGATAATCCCCGCCCGGCAGATCCGTCCTGCCTATGGAGCCTGCAAAAAGGGTGTCGCCTGCAAAGCAGAACTTCTTATCGGATGTTACGAGCGAGATGCCGCCCGGCGAATGTCCCGGGGTCTCCAATACGGACAGCGAGATGCCGTTGCCCAGTGTGATCTCTTCACCCTCGCGCAAGAATCTGTCAGGGTCCGGCGGCTGTTCTATGCATATGCCGAAGAGTCTGCCCATCCGTGATGCAGCCTGGAGTAAGGGTAATTCGTCTTGATGCATCATGACGGGGGCGCCGGTAATGTCCTTGATTTGCCTGATGGCCCCTATGTGGTCCACATGGGCATGGGTATTCACGACTGCCATAATCTTCAAACCCATGGAATCAACCTGGCTCAGGATCTTATCCGCTTCTCCGCCGGGGTCTATCAGAATTGCCTGATGTGTCTTTTCATCACCCAGGATAAAGCAGTTCGTCATGAATTCAGTGACAACGACCGTATTGAGCATCATCGAATTCCCCCGCCTCTTCATCTCCTTAATATCATAAATAATGAATAATGAACTTTTAAACGTATGATCTGGGTACAGAATAGTATACCAGCCAGATTAGGTCAACTGTCATCACCCCATTCTTGAACTTAATTCTTTTCTCCGAGGTAAAGTTTTAATTTCGGAAAACCGATTACAATATTGATATGGCACACATTCTTATTGTTGAAGACGATATTAACCTCGGACAGGTGATTTTCCAGGAACTGAAGAGGCACAATCACGAAGTGGAGCTCGTGGAGAATGCCGAAGCGGCATTGGTTCGCCTGGGAAAATACATCTATGATCTCATGCTCACCGATCTCAAACTGCCGGGCATCGACGGCATTGAACTCCTCAAGCGGGTCAAGGGTACCAATCCCACGACGATAGTGCTCGTCATGACGGGGTACGCCTCGGTAGATACGGCTGTCGTGGCCATGAAAAACGGTGCGCAGGACTTCATACAAAAGCCCTTCGGTCTGCATGAGTTGGTCCAGAAAATAGATGATGCCCTGGCCATCAAGAGGATGAAAAACGAGATCGATTATCTCAGGCATACCCAGGAAGACATTATCTACCGCACATCAGACATCATCGGAGTGAGCCAGTCGCTCAAGAAAGTACTCAAGATGGTGGAGAAAGTAGCCAAGGCCGATTCCACGTTGCTTATAACCGGCGAAACAGGCGTAGGTAAAGGGCTGATTGCAGGTGCGATTCACCATAACTCAAGCCGCTCGGAGAACAACTTTGTCCAAGTTAACTGCGCCGCACTGCCCCAGAACATCCTTGAGAGCGAGCTGTTCGGCCATGAAAAAGGTGCCTTCACCGGTGCCGTGAGGATGCGGGTCGGCAGGGTGGAACAGGCAAATATGGGAACAATATTCCTCGATGAGATCGGGGATATGGATCTGACCCTGCAGTCAAAGATATTGCGGGTGCTGGAAGAAAGAGAATTCGAGAGAGTGGGGGGAGAACGCACCATCAAGGTGGATGTCAGGGTAATTACCGCAACCAACCAGGACCTCCATACACTCGTGGAGCAGGGTAAATTCCGCGAAGACCTCTACTACCGGATCAATGTTGTCAATATCCACATCCCGCCCATCCATCAGCGCAAGGAGGACATCGAGCCTCTGGTGACCTACTTCATCAGGAAATATTGCAGAGAGTTTAACAAAAACGAAATGGACATTGATCCCCAGGCGCTGGCCGCCGTGACCGACTCCGAGTGGCCCGGCAACGTGCGCGAAATCAGGAATTGCATAGAAAGGGCAGTACTACTGGCCGAGGGCGATGTGATAAGGCCGCATGATATCTCCATACTCCATCCGGGCAAGGCGCATGAAGTCATTGCAGAGACCGGCGGAGACAACGGCGACCAAACGAAGTCCATGTCCAGCTTGGCACTTTCCGAACGTGATATGATCCTAGATGCACTACGAAAGAACGACTGGATCCAGAAGGAAGCCGCTTCATCACTTGGTATAAGCAAGCGGGTAATCCATTATAAAATCAGGAAATACGGCATTACACATCCAAGGTGGATCAAGAACCGATAAGATCAACGTACAGTGATGTGACTTCAGGGTCAAGGACCTTACCCGACATAGAACAAAGTTCTTTAAGAGCCTCCTGATGCCTCATTTGCGGGCGGTAAAGCCTCGGGGTCGTCATGGCATTGTAGGTATCCACGACCCTCATGGCGCGAGCGGAAAGCGGAATATCGTCCCCTTTGAGCCCCCTGGGATAACCACTTCCATCGTAATTCTCATGGTGAAAAATAAGCAGATCCTCATCAAGATTGAGGACAGAGACATTTTTAAGGATCCGGGAGGTAATGATGGGGTGGTTGTTGATCTTCTTTTTATCAAAGGGGGTAAGCTCACCCTTGGTGAACAGGGTGGTCGGTATGCCTAAGTAACCGATATTGGCAGCCAGGGATGAGTTGGCCCACTTACTTGCGAGCGTGTCACCCACACCCATTTCTCTGGCGAGTGTAAAGATCTGATCGGAAACCTTCAACGAAAACCCCATGGGATAGCCTGCTCGGAGATCGCTCACAATGGATGCTGTGTTCAGGATGCCTATGTACCAGTTCTGAATATCCGTATCAAGACCTGCTGCGACGGCCCAGGCAGGGGCAAGATAGGTGATGATCCATTCGAAAATATCCTGCGGCAGCCCCTGCTGGTGCAGGTATCCGAGCTCTTGCCCCTCCCATGTCATCTTGATGCCGGGGGTTTCATAGCGGATCGCCACCTCATCAGCCTGGCACTGGATCTTGAAGAGGCTCAGCAATTCATTGAGAGACTTCAAAGACGGCCCTGCTTGAATGAGCCTTTTCATATGAAGCTCCAGCGATATGTTGACCTGTTTCATGGCACCGGTCTGGGCGAAAGTGGCTACGTGAATCCCTTTCTTCTTTGCATGGGACAAGGCTTGGTGAGCGACATTGATGACACCTTTTGCGTCCTGGGCCTCATCCGGCAGTGTTGCAACACCGATAGTCATCGTGTCCGCCAGATCCGCACCAAGGCTCAATGTAGCTTTATGCAGGGCGGTAACGGCATCCCGTGATGAGCAGCCGGGCAGGATTACAAAAAAGCTGAGCTCCTCATATCGCAATACCTTATCATAGCAACGCAAACCATCCTGAATCCTCCTGGCCAGCGTTCTCAGCGTCCTCACTCCCTCGGGAATATGGGTATAAAGACCAAACTTATCCCTGTCTTCTATCTCGATGATCGCAACACTCAACGGGAAAGAGAGCCTCTTGGAAAGCTCCTCATACTGGTGAAGGACATCAAGGAGGATGTGCCGTTGCGGGATATCGATCCTGACATCCAACACATCATCAAAATCCTTATCAGGCATCAGGACGCCCGTAAGAACCTTCTCCGAGCTCAGCAGGAGTTGCTTGGTCAGGATGAGATCATTCATATTGAATGGATTTGCACCTTTCCTGAAAAGCTCAAGGCACCCAATGACCTTGGTATCCCTATAGATTGGAAGCCCAATCATGGATGTGCAACAAATAGGTATCTCTTCAGGATCGATGCCGGCCTGCTTCATGTCGGGGACAAGAATCGGCTTGGCCATCTCTTTAATGGCGTTCGTAAAGATGTCACCCTTATCAATCTTATTGGGGATCTCACCCTGTAACCCCCTACAGAACCAAGTCTCCCGTGGTTCCCAGATATAGGCAAGGGCTACATCATAGGGCGTTATATGGTTGATGAAATTCAGGAGGAGTTCGGATAACTTCTCCACATGGTCCACCCTGACTTCCCAATCGGATAAGAGCGATACCTGGAAAAGCATCGGGATGATGTTTGCATTGTTCTTTATGAATTCAGGGGAGAGTTCGAGTGTTTGATCAATAATATACTCATTTAATCTATCAGGCCACATAGCTATACCCGTTTACTCCCCACAACTTAGGATTGGAAATAGGTTCACGCGGGGGTTTTACATGCGATACTGTTGATAATGCCAGTATGATTCGAACTCTCGACAGGCCCTTTTCAGATCACGCAAGGTTCTTATTCCGAGCCTTCCGAGCTGTTCGAGAATTTCTCTCCTAGTAAGCCACATGATGAAAACCCCCATGCATACCTTATATTCTCTGAATTTGAGTGCAAACATGGTGCCATAGAACACTTACCACATAACATGTTGTTATTTTATACTAAAAGACACAACAGCACTGACGAGATTCGGTTCACTAATAGAAATTTTCTTACTCTTTATAAGAAATAAATTTCATACCTTATTGGGGTTTACTGCCATATGAATATTATTGCAACAAACTTTGAGACAGTGGAATGGTATTTATTACTTCTTCCCAAACCCGCGCATTCCCATGGCCCAGAGCAATCCAAAATAAAGGGAACCTCCGAGCGAAACGCACAGGAGCAGCAAAGCACCGCTTTTTACGGTGAGCCCCGTCCTCCACAGATACATGCGCCCGAGAGGCACGAGGACAACACCCATAATAAGTGAGGAGGCCACCATTTTTCCAAAATGCCGGATGTACTCTTTCGGTATATAAATACCCTCTTTTCTCAGATACTTATGCTGGATAAGGAGTTGGGCAAACACGGAGATACTGCTTGCAAGTGCAATACCGGCATGCTGCAGGAACGGCATGAGTATTATACAGAACACAATATTCACCACAAGACTCATCCACGATATGTTTACCACTGCCTTGGCCTTCTGCATGGCGTAGAGGGCCTGCGTCTGTATCCGGGTATATCCTACCGCCCAGAGGCTCACTCCGTACATCTGCAAGGCATAAGCTGATTCGAGGGCGTCATTAAACGAAAAGGCTCCCCGCATGAAGAGGATCGTAAAGATCGGTCTCGCTAAAACACAGGCCCCTATCGTCGCCGGAATAGTGAAAAGCAGCACGGCCGTGAGCCCCCGACCCATGAGAAATGAGAATTGCTCCGAGTCCATCCGCGCCGAGGCCGAGCTCATGGCAGGCAACATCACATTGCCTACGGCAAATGCGAAAATCCCCAGGGGAAGCTCGAGCAACCTGTTTGCATAATAGAGGTAGGAAACACTCCCTTCCGAGAGCAGTGAGGCGAACAGTGTCCCTATGAGCACATTGATCTGGTATATGGAAGCCCCTATGGCTGCCACTCCTAAAAGGCGTATCACCTGCTTCACCCGTGAAGAATGGAAGGTTAAGGTCGGGCGCAAGGGGACACGCCTCTTCAGCAAGGGCGGAATCTGGATAATGATCTGGGCGATACCGCCTATGATCACCCCCCAGGCAAATGAATCTGCTGGAGATGTAAAAACAGGGAAGACCACGAAACAGAGAAGCGGAACAGAGATCATGAAGAGATTCATGAGGATCGGCGCAGCGGCCGGTGCCGCAAAGTGTCCTATAGAATTGAGAATTCCCATGAACAGTACGGCGACACCGATGAGGAGGATGTAGGGGAACATGATGCGGGTAAGGTGCACTGTGACGGCAAAAACACTGCTGTGGATAAAGCCTGGGGCCATGATCGCCACAAGCGCAGGGGCAATGATCTCGCCTATGATCACCACCGCCACCAGTCCGTAGAACATGAGCGTCATGATCTCCTGGGCCATGATGTAGGCCTTTTCGATGCCCTCCCGTTCCTTGACCTCGCTGAACACAGGGACAAAGGCGACACTCACCGCCCCTTCGGCCATAAATCGCCTCAGGAGATTGGGGATCCTGTTCGCAACGACAAAGGCATCGGCAAGAGGCCCGGCTCCGAGAAGCCAGGCCATCACCATATCACGGATAAACCCGAGGATGCGGCTGACAGCGGTGAGCCCACCGACGGTGACGACGTTCTTCTTGAAGCCGTCCCTCATGTCAGTGGGCTTTCAGCCTGTGCGGAAGAGACGGTACTAATCCGCGGCAACCCTTGCCCTGATGCGGGCATCCTTACTCTGGAGATTGGGAAGGTCGGTCTCGACATGCAAGAGTCCGAAAAGGGAATCTGTGCGCTGGGTCGGCTGCAATCGCACCTCCACCGAGATGGACTTGCCGGGTTCGAGCTTTGTCTTGCCCTGTTGGGAAACCGAAAAGACGGGCGAAGGATTCACTGAAATGTTGGTGATCGTCAGGGGATCTTTACCCTTGTTCGTTATCGTCACCATCCTTGTGCTCAGGGAACCCGGCTTTACTGTCCCGAAAAGAATCTCACCGGGAACGATACCAAGAACCTCCACCATCTTCATTTTAATAGTCAGCTTCAGGACCGGCGTTGAAGGGTCATTGTTCTCGACCTCGATGTCCTTGGTATAATCACCTTTAACATAGCGGGTAGAGAGAGTTACCACCAGCTTCTGCGTTTTGCCAGGCTCTATTTCCTGCCCTCCCGGGGCAGTCACCGTAGCTCCTCAACAGTGTTTGGCTTTGAATATGAGCTTCTGATCTCCGACGTTTCTGAGGATAAATTCATGCGTGACTTCCTTACCCTC
>DATKLV010000394.1:0-2975 GCA_035542255.1 Desulfomonilia bacterium
ACACGCCAGATCCGCACAAGAGTCGAGGCGATGTTCGAGATGATCTGATCCGAATGGATCGCATGAGCCATGTGCGGATTCTTCAACCTCCAGACTATCCCCTGATCCTCACGACCTCGTCCACAGGCCTGCGGGTGCTCCGGAACTTGTTCTGCGGGCTGGAGGCATCGATATGGCCGATGGCTATGCCGATGCACACGGCCAGGTTCTCGGGGATGCCGAGCTCCTGGCGGACCAGATCGGGATACGATGCCAGCTGGACCGCCACTGCTGTGCCCAGACCTTGCTCGCAGGCGATCAGCATGATGCTCTGCGACAGGGAGCCCAGGTCGAACAGGGACCAATGTGTCAGGGTGCGGTCCATGCAGAGGAAGAGGACGCAGGGCGCATCGAAAAAGCAGAAGTTACGCACCATGAGCGAGCGCATGTCTTTCTGGTCGTCGCGGTCGAGCCCCAGGAAATCGGAGCGGTCGTTCCTCAGCCTATCGTACCGTTCCTTGAGCGCCGGGGGCCAGTCTTTCGGCAGCGGCCTTAAGAGGTCCGGGGTTGCGGCTACATCGTCGGCGAACCTATCGGAATAGGCTTTCCGCAGCCTGTCGGCCGACTCGCCGTTGGCAACGAATATCTCCCAGGGCTGCGTGTTCCCCCAGGAAGGGGCCTTGAGGGCAGTCTTAATGATCGTGCGGATAGTTAGTTCGTCCACAGGCTCAGGGGTAAAGGCACGGCAGGTGAAGCGCGCATTCACGGCATCAGTTACGTTCATAGGTCCCTCCGGAAGTCTTTTTAAGAATCAGGTCCAAATACTTTAATCTCTCCTGGGAAAAATGCCGGCGGCTTGCTGCGGATCAGCTTATTCACAGTTGGATCCTTGAGAAGAAATAGCTTCCGATGGAGAGCAGGATTGCGGTGAGGATGCCCAGCACAATAAAGTCTGTCCCCAACCCGAAGAGGGTTCCGTGGCTCATGGCACCACGCAGTCCGTCGACACCGTAAGACAGGGGGTTGATGCCGACGGCAACCCTCAATGCCTTCGGCAGATCCTGAACCGGGAAGAGCGCGCCTGAAAAGAAGAAGAGCGGCATCACGAGAAAATTCATGATGAGAGGAAAGGCGTGCAGGTCTTCAAGGATCGAGCCCACGACCGTGCCTACCGATGTGAACAGCAGGGAAATCAGAAACATGAACACAAGCGCCACCGGCAGCAGCGCCGGGTTTTCAAACCTGAAACCAGCTATGAAACAGACGAGAGCTACGATCATGCCCTGGATCATGGCGACACCCGCTCCGCCGAGGGTCCGCCCCAGGACGATCTGGAGGCGCGACACGGGGGCAACCAGGGTTTCCTTCAAGAATCCGAACTGACGGTCCCAGATGATCTCGATCCCCGTGAAGACCGCGGTGAACAAGATGCCCATGGAGATGATGCCGGGTGTGAGAAACTGGATGTAATTCCCGCCTCCGGCCTTCGCAAACGTCCGGCCGAAACCGAAACCCAGAGCAACAAGGAACAGGATGGGCTGCCCCAAAGATCCGATGATCCGGGCGCGGGCGCGTAAGTAGCGTTTCAATTGTCTCAAGGCCAGTATGTATACGACATCCATCAGCGCCCCCAGACCTTTCCGATGGTCCTCATCCGGTCCACCGGAGAGACCTCTTCATCGCGGATCGCATATCCTGTCAGCGCGATGAATGCATCTTCCAGCGACTGGGTGCCGGTCTTCTCCTTCAGTGATGCCGGTGTGCCCTGCTCGATGATCTTCCCGCGGTCGATTATGGCGATCTCGTCGGCAACGCGTTCAGCCTCTTCCATATAATGGGTGGTGAAGAACACCGTGATATGCTGTTCTCTGTTCAGTGCCCGTATATAATCCCAGATATGGATACGCGTTTGAGGATCAAGGCCCAGCGTCGGCTCGTCGAGGAAGAGTACCTTGGGCACATGCAGAAGTGCCCGCGCGATCTCGAGCCTCCGTTTCATGCCGCCTGAAAAGTTCTTTACGAAATCTCTTCTCCTCTCCCAGAGCTCGACGAACCTGAGCAGCTTTTCGATACGGATCTTCCTCTCATGGGAGGGAACCCTGTAGAGGACGCCGTGGAGCTCGAGGTTTTCCAACGCCGTCAATTCGCTGTCGAGGCTCGGGTCCTGGAAGACGATGCCGAACGAGCTCCGCACGAGATGCTGCTCATGCATGGGGTCATGCCCGTCAATGAGCATTGTTCCGCTGGTAGGCTTCAGGACCGTGGTGAGCATCTTGATGGTGGTCGTTTTCCCTGCGCCGTTCGGACCCAGAAAACCAAAGATTCTTCCTGCAGGGACCACGAAGGAAATGTGGTCTACTGCACGGAATTCTCCGAAATTCTTCACGAGGTCATGGACTTCAATCATCTCATTACCTTCAATCATTACCTTCAACAGATATGTTCCCGGAAGGATAGCATCCTCGCCAGCCGAGTTCAAGCAAGGTGAAGAAAAATAAAAGCTTTGAGCAGATGAGCAGCAGGTGGTAAACTGGCGGTCGGATCGCCACGGGAGAAGGTGAGATACGGCAAGGTCGATCAGGATCGAACATGATGAATAAACCCGATCTTCATTTGAGGCTTAGACCCCACCACATCCTGTGCTTAAGATTCCTCGCTCTTGAGCCCCCGGATCGCGGAAACGAGTTCGAGCGCATCAGCCGGGAGATCAGGGAGATATTGATCTCGCATGAAGACGCTTTGATAGAGGTAACCTGTGGTGTCGATCATCTCTGCGGGTACTGTCCCTACCTTGGAGAAGGCAGGTGCATCAGCCCCTTTGGAGAAGAAGATAAGGTCAGGCGCTGGGATGCAAGAGTCGTGGAAGGCCTGGGCCTGGAATACGGCGACAGGAAGACCGCCGGGGAGCTCAGGAGGATCATCAGTGATAATGCACCGCTCGCGTTCTGCAGAGAACGCTGTCCGTGGAAAACCATTTGTAAAGTATTTGAGTTATA
>DATKLV010000395.1:0-3642 GCA_035542255.1 Desulfomonilia bacterium
CCTTTATCCGAGAATTACGATTTCATCATCATAGACTGCCCGCCGAATATCGGTATCCTGACCTTCAATGTACTGTATGCATGCACGGAAGCAATAATCCCCATGGAGAGCGGTCTTTTCGCCCTGCACGGTCTTGCCAAGCTGCTGGAGGCCATCCAACTCGTCAATCTGAAGAGGTCTTACGTTATTCCCGTATATGCCCTTGCCACCATGTATGACCGCAGGACAAGAATAGCCTTCGAATCATTGGAAGAGCTTAGGAAACATATGCGCGGGAGCGTGTTCAGGACAGTCATCAACCTCAATGTCAAGCTCAAGGAAGCGGCGGGATACGGCCAGTCCATATTGAAGTACGACAGGAACTCGTCGGGCGCTAAAGACTATATGAGCCTCGCCAAGGAGCTCATGTCCATAAAGAAACTCAAGAAGGCCAACGTCAGGGAAGATGAGAAATACCTCAAACCCATGGTGACCAAGGACGGCGTGTTATTCACCTATTATTCACCGAAGGCCTCGCAGGTCTACGTCGTGGCTGATTTCAACGACTGGAAAAGAGATAATCTGCCCATGCAGAATATCGAAGGCACGGGCATGTGGCAGAGGGTCGTACCGCTCAAGAAGGGCAAGTATGAATACAAGTTCTATGTCGACGGCCAGTGGGTGAACGACCCTTATAATCCGGACAAGACCTTGAATGAGTTCGGCTCCAATTCGACTATCGAGATCGATTGATCATGAAAGAACGGCCCAAGCTGGGGAGAGGTCTGCAGGACGTATCCCGGTTTTTTCTCGGAGACAACCTGCGGGAAGAACCGAAGGAGGAGGCTGAGAATTCTGCCGCCGGGCCGAGGACCATCTTCATCTGCTGCCCCTTCTCGGGAAGGGTCCAATCCGTTGTCACTGCGAACCTCGCCCTGGAGCTGGCAAGGAATCGTCATCGGGTGATCATCTGCGGAAATCCATCGTCTGATGGGATCAGTACCTCGAGCCTCATGAGATCCATACTAACCCGCGATGAGAATGAACCGGGCAAGGCTCTTGTGAGCCTCTACGGGCTTCCTGAGATCGTAATACACGAAAATGGCATGGAGGCGCCACGGGATGAAGCGTTATCTCAAATCCCTGATAAAGGGATTGGAAGCGATGGGGCAGCGGACAGCATCATCCTGGTTGATCGTCTCATAACCATAGAATTGCTGCTCAACTCTGATCAATCCGATGAATATATTATCATCACAAAGGCTGATGAGAAGTCGCTGCTCCAGTGCTATGCCTACATCAAGACCATTCATGCATGCTCGGCCTCAAGCAGGACTCATGTGGTCCTTGACGATGTGGGCCGTGATCTGAACGGCAATGCGGTATTCAAAAAGCTTGCAGGGTTTGTCAGAGACCATCTGGGGCTTGTCATCCATTACCTAGGATGCCTGATAAACGATGAGCATCTCGATCGCTCCATCACAGAAGAAAGACCGCTCGTGCTCTTTGCCGGCATGTCCGGCGCAAAGGATTCACTCAGGGGTATCTGCACCTCGTTATTGGAAGCTCGTTGGGAATAATAAGGCAGGGTATCGAGATCATGATGCGTCTGTTGAAACCGGTGAATATGGCCGACTCGGCCCGGATTATCAGGATATGCGCGCAGTGGCTCAAAGAAGGACTCGGTTTGAAGATAGTGGAGTATCGGATCGGGAATGCCTTTACCGGCAGCATTGATATCCTGGCAGCTAATACAGAAAATGTGTATCTCGTCACCATCAATAACGACAGGCTCAGCGACGCCCTGCTTTGCGCCCTGACCGGCTACCGCTGGTATCTTGAGAATCGCGATTTCCTCGCCAGGATCTATCAGACCCATGAGATCGATCTCTCGTTACCCCCCCTGCTCATGATCCTCTCACCATCCTTCCCGTCCGAGATCGGTTCCATCCTCAAGCTTGGTCTTAAGGCCGATGTGAGACTGTTCAAGTACCTCATCCTTGGATCGGAAGAAGACCCTGACATCTATGTGGAAGAGCTTTTTACGTCCCGGTTGCATGAAGATGCTCCGGCGACCGGTTTTTCAGATCTCAAGAAAGAGCTGAGGATAGAAGAGGCGGACCTGACGGACGAAGAGATCGGGGAATTTCTCACTGCCATGAGGGTGTGATCAATACCTTTATGGTTTTCATATATCCGCACCTTCACGTTCTCATTTCCTCTTCAGGATCCCCGTGGCATAACCGAAAAAAAACAGGAACCAGTAGCTCAGGGTCGTGTCGCCCCGCAATTCCAGATCCCAGTTGGCCATTGCCTTATTCATGCCCACCGGGTCGTTTGAGGTGAGCACTTTGAAAGCCGTGTCAGGGTCCTTCCAAACGTAGGCAAGGTCGTAGTCCCTGAGGACCCTGTCCGAAAAGAAGGTCCCGTGCCTGATGATGAAACGCCTCCCCCTCTTTCCGTCCTTGGTCATCATCACAAAGGTGTGGTCCTTCACGCTGATCATGTCCCGGACATGCTTCTTGGTCTTCAGAGACAGCTTTATAAGGAGAGTGATGACCTCCATCAGGATAGTGAATTTCATATGTCCCGTACCTCCGCTATGGTAAAACTTTATTACCGGAACCAGCCCGGATCTTTATGCCCTATAACTCTCAATCAGGACAAAAAAGCTCTCCTGAAAGGTGCCTAGCCCGTGTTTTCATCATGAGCACCTTGTTTTCGCCGTTTCATAATCTCCGGGCGTGTCGCAATCGATCAGGATGTCCGGGTCATCAACCTCCACCGAGAGCACCATACCGCCAAGCTGCTTAAGGGCTCCCTTGAGACCGCCTTCACCATGCCAGCCCAGTATGCTGTCACGATATTTATAGGGGACGAGAACCGGGTGACCGTGCCTGTGCATGAAACAGGGAACCAGGATTCTATCCGGCTGGGCCTGGTGGAGGTCCATGAGATGTCGTATGGTTCGGGGATGTATCAAGGGGATGTCCACCGGCAGGATGAGGAACGCCTCCACGCCCTCCTCCAGGCTCTGCAATGCAGAAAGGACAGATGAGAACATACCCTCATCGTAGCTGGGGTTGAGGATGGCACGTGCACCGAGACGTTCCAGCAGGGGTTCCAGAAGCTTGCTTTCATGACCGACCACCACCCGGACGTCCTGTATCCCTGCATCGCGAAACAGGACAACAGCCTTTTCCATGATGGTCTTCCCACTGATTTTCAGCAGGGGTTTGAAACACCCCATCCGGCTCGAGTGCCCTGCTGCCAGGATGATCGCAGAGAAGCTCATCGTGCCCCCTGTCTTTTTTGAGCCCGGGTGTGGATTAGCTCGCCCACAATACTCACCGCGATCTCTTCAGGTGTCTCCGTGTCGATGGGAATGCCTATGGGGCAGTGGACCCGTTTAAGGTCCTTGCCGGTGAAGCCTTCGGACAGGAGGGACGTATATATGGTGTCTCTTTTCCTTCCGCTCCCGATCATGCCGATGTAACCCGCCCGGGTTCTCAAGGCCTGCTCCAGAACGGTCTTGTCATGTGTATGCCCCCGAGTCACGATCACCACATAGCTGTCATTATCAATAGCAAGGCCTTCAAAACAGCCTGTGAATGATTCCAGGACTATTACCTCGAAAGGTCCTGGAAACCTCAAAACATTTGC
>DATKLV010000396.1:0-3120 GCA_035542255.1 Desulfomonilia bacterium
GGCCGCTTGTTTTTTGCACGAATCGTCTCAGCGGGTCTTTAACTGCACATAGGTGCTTTGCCCGCTCCTGTGGTCCAGAGCCAGTATCACGGTATCCTGACCGACCTGGAGCACACTTACGATTCCTGCAAAGTCTTCGGCGTTATGTATTGCCTGGCCGTCGATTTCCAGGATGATATCTCCTGTCTCAAAACCCGCATCCACCATTGAGCCCTTGGGATCAAGCCATTTTACGGCGACTCCGGAATCAATGCCGTAGTTGTCCGCTTCCTGTGTCTTGAGCGCTCTCACCTCGACGCCTAGTCTCTGCTTGACTACCGATGAAAGATATTTAAGCGAGTCATCCATGTCCCCCACCGTTATCCTGATGCCCTTTTCTCTCCCGTCATGGAGAATGCCGACATCGAGGATATTACCGATAGGGGTGTTGGCCACCTGGTTTCTCAGTGATCCGGATTCCAGCACCTCTTTGCCGTCAAGTTTCACAATGACATCGTCTTTTTTCAAACCCGCCTTGTCTGCCGGGCCACCTTTTATCACATCCATCACCATGGCACCTTTGACAACCTGCAGATTGAGGGACTTGGCCTTTTCCGGATCCAGGTCCTGGATGGTTACGCCGACCCATCCTCTCTTGACCTTGCCGTAGGCGATCAATGCCTTGGAAATGGAGACGGCGAGGTTGCTGGGGATAGCGAACCCGATCCCTTCATAGCCGCCGGATTCCGAGGCGATGATCGAGTTGATGCCGATCACCTCGCCCTTGAGGTTTATGAGCGGACCGCCGCTGTTGCCGGGGTTTATTGCGGCATCGGTCTGGAGAAAATCCTGGTATGAGCTGGGGTCCGTGATGCCCTGGCGGTGTTTTGCACTGATGATGCCCTGGGTTACTGTCTGGTCGAGGCCCCGGGGATGACCGATGGCCTCCACCCATTCCCCGACCTCCACCTTGTCGGAGTCACCGAAGGTGACAAAGGGGAGCTTGGAATCGGATCTGATCCTGATGATGGCGAGGTCCGTCTTCTGGTCTTTCCCCACCACATGGGCTGCATAGTGCCGCCCGTCGGGAAGGATTACCTTGATATCCGTTGCTTCATCCACGACATGGTTGTTGGTCAGGATGTTGCCGTTCTCGTCGATGATGATGCCGGTTCCAAGCCCCTTGAGCTCTCGTTTGAATTTCTTCGGTGCCTGTGGCTGCTCGGAGAACGGTGATTGGGGAATATCGAGAAAAGGGGAGAACGGAGCTAACTGCTGCTGAGTCACCTCGATATGCACGACCGAAGGGATGATGGCCTTGGCTATCTGCGAGAATACGACCCTGAGGTCATTGCTGAATAAAGGCTTCTGTGCACCCTGCTGATCCGGATCGGCGCCGTACGCCGAACCCGGCATGCAGGAGAAGTGATAGAAAAGGGCGATCAATGCCACCATAACAGGCCGGCGGTAATTCCGCATGAATGGATCCTCCGATCTTATCTACGCGTGCACACGAGAGCACGTTGTTATTCAAGGTCCTGACACATGATAGCACTGGGGATTGCAAATGCAAGGGATTATATGGCGATCCGCATGATAGAGGCTTTCGTGTCACACGGTTATATCCTCAACACTCCTTCAGTGCCAGCATGACCTCTTCCCTCAGATCTCCCTGGCTCCGGCTGATAAATGCCTTGAGTGCGCTTGAGGCTTCTGTTCCGCCGATGCGGCCCAAGGCCCAGGCGATCATGGAGGTAACTCTCGTGTCTGTATTTTCTCCGAAGGCGCGAACGAGATCCGGTACATAATCGGGGTCGCGGCTGTTTCCCATGGCCCGGGCCACATTCATCTTCCAGCGCCACAGGTCTTCGGGCGGCTGGTAGAACATGTGCGGCCATATCTTGGAGCCGAAATATCCGGCATCCATGTGAAGCAGCCTGCGCAGCTCGAAGTCATCGGCAATGGCCTGAACCTTCCTGTTCACAGGCAGGTTCTTGCCGAGCCATGGGGCGTTGCGGGGGCAGACGTTCTGGCAGCGGTCGCATCCGTACACCCACATGCCCATGGGTTCCCTCAGTTCCCTCGGTGTAAGGCCGTCGCCGAAGTAACTCAAGTAGGAGATGCACCTCCGTGGATCGATCCTCCTGGGGCCTCTCAACGCCACGGTGGGACAGGCCGAGATGCAGGCGTTCCTGCACCAGTCGGGGCAGGCAACCTCATATCTCGGGATGTCGGGCTCGAACTCGCGGTCCACCACCAGGGCTACGGGAAGTACCCATGAGCCCTTTAGAGCAGCCGTTTCCGAGTAGAACAGGGTGTTCTTTCCGAAGGTCCCGAGCCCTGCCCGGGCTGCTGCCACACGATGAGGGAGGTGGAAGGGTACCTTGGAGTTGATGCCGGCTTGTGTCAGGAACGACCGGAAGGCCTTGATACGTACGGTCAAGCCGTCTTTCGTGACCCGGTCGTCGTCGAGGTAGCAGCGGCCGAAGTGGCGCTCCAGGCGAGGGGGGAATGCCTCGCGGAAGTAGGCCTCCACAAGGACGATGATCGATTTTGCATCGGGGAGGATGTTCTTCGGGTCGGTGCCGGAGATGAGGTCGAGCCCCATCCTGCCGACCCACCCGTATTCCTCCTGCCTTTCCAGCAGGAGCTCTTTCTGGGTATCGAAGGGTTCGGCGGTGGTGAAGCCGATGTCCGCAAATCCTAGCTCGTACGCCTTGTTGACGACGTCACTCCTGCTGTGCATGGTCTTTCCCTCTCCGAGTCAAGAATAAAGGCTTCCGAGGCGATCAATCTCATGGCCTCGTTTTTGGTATAGCCTTGCCGTACCAATCTTTCAAAGGTCTCCCTGGTCTCTTTGGGGCTGTTGTTGTCTATCTGGTTCCGGATGGTATCGAAGAGCGCTTCTCTCACGTGCAGCTTATTATCATCGGTCATGGTTCTCTCCATATCTCATCAGGATCCGCGGCTTCACGCCGGAAGCGAGCCGATGTGTTTTCGCCTGATCAAGAATCCGGCGAGACCTATCAGGGCGAAGACCGCACCGGCCCAGAAGGTGGCGCTTGGACCGAAGACATCCCAGAGCCAGCCTGCCAGGATGCTCGATGCCAGCATGGCTATGCCTGTAGCCAGGCTGAAGAT
>DATKLV010000397.1:0-10991 GCA_035542255.1 Desulfomonilia bacterium
CTTTTCCCCAAGAAGGAGCTCCTGCGGTTTGTGCGCTATAAAGAAGAAACTGCCTTGTTTGATGATCGCCAAAAACGCCAAGGCAGGGGTTACTATTTATGTCCCAATCAGAGCTGTTTCCTCAGGGCATGGAAAAACAAGAAGACCAAAGCATTCTTCCGGGATGAACCAACCATGAAACATATGTTTAAAACGGTCAGTGATATGCTACTGAGCTCTGTGGAATGTACAGACGGCCTTCATCTGAGTGTTAGTGATGCCTTGAACAACAGGTATAAAGCGTTACCTTCATGTGAGTTTATCCTGGCGCTTGAAGATAGGGATAAACCGGAAATTCAGATGCTATGCACATCTTTAAAAGAACAAGGAGCACAGGTATTCTTCCTCCCGGGTGAAGCGCTCAAGGGTGCTGAATGCCTGGTCATTACGAAGAGCATGCCGAAGAGGTTACCTATATTGAGATATCTTCGGTTTTATGAGAGGTTGTCTTCTAAGGGGCAAGCGCTATGAAAAAAATGAGGGTTTTCGAACTGGCAAAAGACCTTTCCATCGAGGCGAAGGAACTGCTTCGCGTTGCCAAGGACTTGGCCATTTCGGTGGAAAACACCATGAGTATCCTCGATATACATGATATCGACAGGATAAGGAAGCGGATCGAGAAGGATACCCAGAAAAAGGAAGAACAACCATTGCAGGATGTCTATGAGGAAAAGCGGGTAAGCACGAACATCATCCGCCGCAGGGCCAAAGCTGCTCCGGCATCAGAAGTTCAGGAGGCCGAAACAGCAGCTGGTGAAGAGATTCAAGCGAAATCGATGCAGGAACCTGTCGAGGCAGTTGAAGCGGAAAAGCCTGAAAAGAAGAAGACGTCTAAAAAGAAAGAGGCGGCTAAAAAAGAGGCTGTTTTAAAAGAGGAAGGCCCCGTCCAGGTATCTAAGGAGGCTCCTGCCGTAAAGGTTGAAGAAGCACCTAAAGAAAAAGAAATTGAAACAGCCCCCGTCCTCGAAGCAGCAAGTGCCGAACCAGTAAAAGAAGCTGAAGCAGTTATCTCTACTCCTGCCAAAACAGAACCGGGCCCCTCGGTCATTTCACCTGTTCCAGGTGTGATTGTCAAGCCGCAGGAGATAGAGAAGGAAGAAGAGCAGGAGTTAAAGAAGAAGGAGAAAAAGAAGGGGAAGAAGCCCCCAAAGGCTTTGGAAGTTCTCGCTGAGGAGGAAGAAGCCGGGGTTGATAAGACCGGCGCCCGTGTTGCGATCCTGAAACCAAAACCTGAGCCGGAGCAACCTGCAGAGATGGAAGTCTACACCCAGACAGATCTTTACGGAGCAGGAAGAACTGCACAAGGCAAGAAAATTAAGAAGAAAAAGGATAGGAGGTCCATACAGCAGCTCCAGCCCCTGAAGAAGAAAAAGCTCCGGATAGGTACGACTATTACGGTTGCAAACCTTGCCAAAGAGATGGGAGTCAAGGTCTCCGAGGTCATCAAGGTTCTCATGGATCTCGGGATCATGGCTAATCAGAACCAGTACATAAATCCAGAGGAAGCTACCTTTGTTGCCACTGAATTAGGCTTTGAAACAGAAGAAACACGTGATGAAATCCATGAGGAATATTTCACCGAGACGGAATATGCACCCGAAAACCTCCTGCCGCGGCCACCTGTTGTCACCGTCATGGGGCATGTGGATCACGGGAAGACATCCCTTCTTGATGCCATTAGATCGGAGAATGTCATTGACTCTGAGTTTGGAGGGATTACACAGCATATCGGAGCTTATCAGGCGCATTGCAAAGGCAAGCTCATCACCTTCATCGACACACCGGGTCATGAGGCATTCACCTCCATGAGATCACGCGGCGCACAGGCTACGGACTTTGTGGTACTTGTCGTTGCTGCGGACGACGGGGTTATGGACCAGACCAAAGAGGCAATAAACCATGCCCGTGCAGCCAAGATACCTATCCTCGTGGCGGTGAACAAGATCGATAAACCTAATGCAAATCCCACGAGAGTAAGGGAACAGTTATCCGAGCTTGGGCTTGTGCCGGAGGATTGGGGGGGAGATACCATCTATGTTGATGTCTCGGCAAAGAAGCACATAGGGATAGAAGATCTCCTGGAGATGATCCTGCTCCAAGCGGAGATCATGGATCTCAAAGCCCCTCTTTCGGGGCCTGCGAAGGGCGTTGTCCTCGAATCCAAGCTCGACAAGAATAAAGGACCAATGTGTACCATGCTCATCCAGCAAGGGGAGCTGAAGAGAGGGGATATCTTCATTGTGGGGGCTAAGTGGGGCAAGGCCAGAGCCATGTTTGATTTCAAAGGAACCCCTCTTGAAAAAGCTACACCGGCCACGCCTGTGGAGATAATCGGGCTCACCGAGCCGCCGTCAGCTGGCGATACCATGTTTGTGGTTCCGAACGAGAAGAAGGCCAAAGAGATTATTGAATACCTCCAGGAAAAGGAGAGCATATCACGCCTTCAGGCTCCTGAGCAGAAGGCTCAGGTAACTCTGGAGGACCTGTACAATCAGGTGAAGGAAGGCAAGCTTAAAGAGCTCAATCTTATCCTCAAGGGAGATGTGCACGGAACCGTAGAGGCCATTGTAAATGCGATCAAAGGCATCGAAACCGGCGATGACATGAGGATCAACGTGATCCATTCAGCAGTGGGCGGCATTACGGAGAACGATGTGCTTCTGGCATCAACCGCAATGGCCATCATCGTTGGTTTCAATGTAAGACCGGAACCCAAGGTGAGGGAATTGGCCAAGAAAAGTAATATTGAGATAAAGCTCTATACCATCATCTATGATCTTATCGAGGACATCAAGCAGGCTATGCGAGGCATGCTTGAACCGGTTTACCGGGAGGTCATCCAGGGAAGGGCCGAGGTAAGGGATGTGTTCAAAGTTCCCAAGGTTGGAATTATTGCAGGATGTATGGTCACCGATGGAACGATCGTCCGCGGAGGACAGGCACGCCTGTTGCGTGACAATGTCGTCATCCATGAAGGCAGGGTAGAGTCTCTGAGAAGATTCAAGGACGATGCCAAAGAAGTTGCATCGGGCTTTGAGTGCGGTATGAGCTTTGGAAACTACAATGACATCAAGATAGGCGATATTATTGAGGCGTTCACCCAGGAGAGAGTGGAGAATACTGCCACGTGGTGATAGGCGTCTGTGAGCTTCGGTTTAAAATCATCGGGGCGCAGTCATTGAAAGAGAAACGCAAGGTCTTAAGGTCCCTCAAAGACCGCCTGATGAAGATGAATGTGTCAGTTTCCGAGGTAGATGACAATGACAAGTGGCAGGCGGCAACCCTGGGAATAGCCTTTGTGAGCAACGATTCAGGGTTCATAAACTCCGTGATCGACAAGATCATTCGAGGCATTGAAGAAAATAGTGATGTAGAGTTACTTGTAACCAGGACAGAGATTATCCATATATGAAGATAATGAGTGTAAGGCAGGCCCGTGTAGGCGATCTTCTCATGCAGACACTTGCGGAAGTGATCCTCCGGAAAGTCAAGGACCCCAGGGTTGAGGGGATAACCATCACGGGAGTCGATGTGAGCGTGGACCTGAAGAATGCCCGAATCTTTTTTTGTATGATGAACTCATCGAAAAAAGATGAAGCCATGGAAGGTCTTAAGAGTGCGGCAGGGTTTCTGAGACATGAGCTTAAGAAAGAACTGTCCCTCAAGGCTGTGCCCAGCCTGTACTTTTCCTACGATGAATCCTTTGATTACGGGTCCAAGATAGATGGGATCCTAGAGTCTATTAGCAAGCATGAAGACCAGAATAGCTGAGATTATCAGAGAGCACCGATCTTTCGAGATCATAACTCATGAGAGTCCCGACGAAGATGCAGTGGGCTCATCAAAGGCATTGGCTTTCGCAATTGTCTCCATGGGCAAGTACGTTTGTCTCGTCTATCCGACTCCTGTCCCCGAGACACTTTCTTTCACGGATAGTCCGGAAGAAAACTTGATTGATACACCCGAGATCTCCATACTCGTGGATGTATCGGATATGTTGATGCTTAAAAAAGTCAAACCCAGAGGCAAAGTTGTGGTGATCGACCATCATAGGGCAAAGGGCGATATTGGATATGCATCTTGGATTGATTCCAAGAGATCATCGACTTGTGAGATGATATATGAACTACTCGCCGAGCTTAAGGTAGCCCTCACTCCATCCATTGCCTCGAACCTTTACCTGGGCCTCTTTGGAGACACCGGCGGATTCATCCATGCAAACACAAACGCATATATCTTTCAGATTGCCCATGAACTGACGAATGCCGGTGCGGATCCCCACAATATAGCCTATCGATTGAAAAAGACAAAGGCATTGTCCTTTTATCGGATACTATGTGCGGTCATGGATCGCATGATCATGCAGGAAGGGCTTTTTGCCAGCTATATATCTTTTGAAGAGATGAAAAAATATGGTGCCAGGCCGGAAGATGCATCAGGGATCGTGGAGGAGATGGCATCACTTTCAGGATCGAACCTCGTTATATTGCTCAAGGAGCTGCAGAAAGGCACGGTTCATTGTTCCATAAGGAGCAAGATCCCCGATGCCGCCTTGAAAACGGCAAGTGCCTTTGGTGGCGGCGGGCATGGCTTGGCCGCCGGATTTACGGCTGAAGGTACCCCGGAGGAACTCATCCACAGGGTTATCAAGGAAGGATTCAAGTGGATCTAGACGGTATAGTGCTCATAGACAAACCTAAGAACATTACTTCCCGCAAGGCTGTGGACATGATCATGGACATCCTCAAGGTGAAGCGGGCCGGCCATTTTGGATCTCTTGATCCTTTTGCCACGGGGTTGCTCTGTATAGGAATCGGTCAAGGAACAAAACTGCTGCCCTTCATGCAGGCTCATCAGAAGGAATATATTGCTACCGTCGGATTTGAAATGTCCACGGATACGGATGATATAACCGGAAAGACCACTGAGCGCTTCGACAAGGTAAATATCGATGTGAATAAAATGGAAGAATGGTTTCTTGAAAACAAGGGATGGATTAATCAGCTTCCGCCTGATTATTGTGCCCAGAAGTTGAATGGGAAACCCCTTTATAAGCTGAAAAGGGCCAACAAGGACGTCAACCCCAGACCTAAGCAGGTCTACCTTGAGGACGCAGAAATATTGGAGACCGGACCTGATTGGGCCAGGGTCCGCATCGTGTGCTCAAGGGGTACGTATATCCGCTCAATAGCCAGAGACCTGGGCGTGTATCTTGGATGCGGAGGCTATCTGAGGGAGCTCAAAAGGTTGCGGAGCGAGGGTTTCAGTATCGAACAGGCGATAACGATTGATCGCCTGTCACGGATGGGGGACAAAGCAGTCATTTCTCTCATAGATGCGCTTCATATCTTCAAGGCACGAGTAACGAAAACGGGTGAGCAGGGGATACGGGATGGGCAGCCCATTCAGTTATCGTGGATCATCGATGATGTTGCAGCGCCCGAAGGTTCATACATTGCAGTCCTGAACACGAAGGGAAGCCTTCTCTGCATAGCACGGGTGAAACGGGAAGGCGGTATTTGGGGACATATCGAAAGGGGATTTACGCCTTATTAGCTATTTACAGCAGAATTTAAGGTGTGGTAAGCTCCTGATCTCATTTCGATAGGAAACGTGTGTAACGAAACAATCGAAGAGACAAAATAGGACGCACATATACTCAGGAGGGTTGCGAAGTGGCTTTGCATGCAGAGGAAAAAAAGCAGATTATCGAACAGTTCAAGAAACATGAGAATGATACCGGTTCACCGGATGTCCAGGTGGCGATCCTTACCAAGAGGATAAACGACCTTACCGAGCATTTTAAGATTCATAAGAAGGATCATCACTCCCGCCGTGGCCTCCTTATGCTGGTCGGCCAGAGGAGAAGGCTTTTGAACTACCTTCGCGATCATGATATCAAACGATACCGCGAGCTTGTTCAGACATTGAACCTGCGAAAGTAATTGCACGGGAAATCAGAGGGAAAATGAAAATACAGGCAAAAGGGACAGGGGTCCCTCTCATATTTGAAGTCGGAACAGTGGCCAGACAGGCAGATGGTGCTGTCCTTGTCCATCAGGGAGACAGCGTCGTTCTTGTCACAGCTACGGTGGCAAAGGAAGAACGCAAGGGCGTGGATTTCCTGCCGCTCGTCGTTGAGTATCAGGAAATGAGCTATGCGGCAGGCAGGATCAAGGGCGGTTTCATCAAACGGGATGGAAAACCCGGAAGCCAGGAGATCTTGACGGCACGGTGTATTGACAGGCCCATCCGTCCCTTATTCCCAGCCAACTTCCATAACGAAATACAGATCATTGCAATGGTCCTTTCAGCCGACCCTGCATGTACTCCGGACGTCATGGCGGTAAACGGGGCATCCGCTGCACTGCACATCTCCAGCATACCTTTCCTGGGTCCTGTCGGGGGGGCTAGAGTGGGTTTGGTCAACGGAGAGTTCATCATCGACCCCTCTGTGGCTCAACTGGAAAACAGCTCACTGGACCTGCTGGTTGTCGGGACAAGGAATGCCATCGTCATGGTGGAGGGTGAGGCAAATGAGCTCTCTGAAAACACGGTGATCGATGCAATTTCATTTGCCCATAAGAGAATCATCGAGGTGGTTGATGCCATTGAGGATCTCGGCAGGGCCGTTGGCAAGGAAAAGATGAAGATTGCGTCCCCCCAGGAGGATCTCGGCCTTTTCGATGAGATTATGAAGATGGCTGCTCCACGATTCGAGCAGATCGCTGCCGGGGCCCATTCAAAACAGGCCCGCCAGGCGCTTGTTGAAAAGCTGAAAGAAGATGTTCTGATGACGTTTTCTGATGATAGTGAAGATCGTCAGACATTCGTGAAAGAGGCTTTTTCAGAGGCTGAGAAGAAAATTGTCCGCTCCATGATGAAAGCAAGACGCTCACGTATTGACGGCAGAGGATTCGACGATATCCGCCCCATTAACTGTGCGGTGGGCATACTTCCCAGGACCCATGGATCGGCACTTTTTACAAGAGGAGAAACTCAGGCCCTTGCCACAACAACTCTCGGCACACCAAGAGATGAGCAGAGGGTGGAGACGCTCCTTGGTGAAACGACAAAATCGTTCATGCTCCACTATTCATTCCCTCCCTTTTCCGTGGGAGAGGTACGCATGCTCAGGGGGCCAAGCAGGCGTGAAATCGGCCATGGAAATCTTGCCGAGAGGGCTCTCAGTAAAATACTGCCTGAGGAAGGGTCCTTCCCCTATACGATCAGACTCGTTTCCGAAATACTTGAGTCTAACGGTTCATCATCCATGGCGACCGTGTGCGGCGGATCTCTATCACTCATGGATGCAGGCATCCCGGTGAAAAAACCGGTGGCAGGTATTGCCATGGGTCTCCTTAAGGAAGGTGAAGAGTACATGGTCCTTTCCGACATCTTGGGTGATGAGGATCATATTGGGGATATGGATTTCAAAGTCGCCGGTACTGCTGACGGTATCACGGCCCTGCAGATGGACATCAAAATCTCCGGGATACCAGAGGCAGTGCTTCGGGACGCCTTGGAGAAGGCGCGTATCGGGAGGATTGCTATCCTTGAAAAGATGAGCATGGCCATCAAAGAACCGAGACCTGTCATTTCTCCTTATGCCCCCAGGATATTCACGCTGCACATCAATCCAGAGAAGATCCGCGACATAATCGGTCCAGGCGGCAAGGTGATCAAGGACATCACTTCCAAGACGGACACAAAGATCGAGATCGATGATTCCGGTAGGGTGGATATATTCTCTCCTGATGAAGATCATGCAAAAATGGCTGTGGACATGATCCAAACCCTTACCAAGGAGCTTGAGATCGGACGGGTCTATAGCGGTAAGGTGTCAAAGATAATGGATTTCGGTGCATTTGTCGATTTTCCCTCTGGAGAGTCGGGTCTTGTTCACATCTCACAACTCTCCCATGAACGGGTTAAGAATGTGCGGGATGTCGTTAAGGAGGGGGATGATATCATTGTCAAGGTGATCGGGATCGACAGCAAAACAGGGAAAATCCGTCTATCACGCAAGGAAGCCCTGAGCGAAACCAGCCACTGACAATTAGATGATAACATCCACGGTACTACCCAATGGAGTAAGGGTTCTGACCGAGCGTATGCCCGGAATCCGTTCGGTTTCTTTAGGTGTCTGGGTGAATGTGGGTTCACGCAATGATCCTCCAAGGGATCGAGGTATAGCACACTTCACCGAGCATATGCTCTTCAAGGGAACAAAGCGTCGGTCCGCCACGCAGATCGCCAAGGAAATCGATGCCCTTGGCGGACATTTAAATGCTCAGACTTCAAAAGAGTATACCGTATACTATACCAAGGTACTGGATGAGCACCTTTTCAAGGCAGCAGATATCCTGTTTGATCTTTTCCTCAATGCAGAGATCAACCCTGATGAGCTGGAAAAAGAAAAGAAGGTCGTGCTCCAGGAGATCAGGATGACTGAAGATACCCCTGATGATTACATCACTGATCTCTTCGCAGAGGCCTTTTTCCATGACACATCCCTTGGTGCGTCAATCCTTGGTACCATTGAGCACGTCGGTGCCTTTGGCCGACAGGATATCATGGATTTTTTGAATACCTCGTACGCACCCGAGTCAATAATAATAGCAGGCGCTGGGAACCTCGATCATGAGGCAGTTGTAGATTTCACCCGGCCCCTGTTCGAAGGAATGAATAAAAGAAAAGGGTGTTATGATGAACAGGTACCTCACTCCTTAAGTGGGGTAAGGAAGATGTACTACAAGGACATCGAGCAAGTGCACTTTACCTTGGGAACCACCGGTTCGGCCATGAACGATGAGAGGCGCTGGGCGTATATTGTACTTAACACTATGCTCGGCGGGAGTATGAGCTCCATGCTCTTTCAGGAAGCCAGGGAAGAGCGTGGGCTTGTATATTCCATTTATTCATTTATCAATTCATACAGAGATTGTGGAACCATGGCCATCTATGCAGCATGCACGCCTGATAATGTGAATAAAACCCTTGAAGTGATCAGCACACAAATGAAGAGGATAAAATCAGTACAGCTCAGTGATATCAAGCTTGATGACATCAAGGCCCAGATAAAGGGCAACCTGCTCCTTGCAAGAGAAAGTTCAGTAAACAGAATGTCATCAATGGCAAAAAATGAGATCTATTATGGACGTGAAGTGACTGTAGAAGAGGTGATGGAGAAGCTTCATGCTGTTACTCTTGAAGATGTCGTTGACTTGGCCAATGATATCTTCATAGAAGATAAACTTACGTTTGTATCGTTGGGAAGAATCGACCAGAACTCACTTCATTTGACCCCTGTCTCATAGGAAGGCTTAGACGGATGCCGGCCTTGCAGAGGTATGCATAAGACTCCTGCACCTGCGGGCAAATACCTTAAGCCATGCAGAGCGGTCTTTGCGGTGTATGGTTATCCCGATATGATAAGAAGATTCCTCTATGGTGTACCAGGAAAGGATTCCTTCCATGAGCATGTTATCTATGCTGATCGAGATGGTTGTATCGAGCATATCTATCAGGCTCACTTGTATACGGCTTGTCGGGAAGGTGCAGGTCAGGCCTTTTCGTGATACTTCAGCTATGGTGCATTGGAAATAGCCTTCACCGATCTTACACCCTGCTGTCATGGAAACTACCTGGAAACCCTTGGATCCCCACCCGAACAGATTCATGTTAATCCTTGCCTCGCTCGTACCTTTTTATATATCTTTCGGCAGGGAATGGGTTGTCCATGAGAAATATCAAATGTGTAATCGCTTATGACGGAGCGGATTTCATGGGATGGCAAATCCAGGACGGTGTTAGAACCGTTCAGGAGACCATGGAATGCTCGCTTGAGAAGATCTTAGGCCATGCAACACGAGTCATAGCATCAGGCCGTACCGATGCGGGCGTCCATGCGCTTGCACAGGTCATCAATTTTCCAACCGAGTCATCTGTTCCTCCAGAGGGTCTCGTACGGGGCCTCAATTCAGTGCTCCCCGGTGATGTGGTGGTCTCTTCTGCCGTGGATGTACAACCTGAGTTTAATGCACGATTTATGGCCAAGGCAAAAACATATGTCTATGTCATGAATATCTCAACCCTCAGGAATCCCTTCTTGGAAAGATATGCCCTCCAGGTTAAAAGACCTCTTGATTGCAAGGCGATGCAGGATGCAGCCATATGTCTCGTGGGAGAGCATGACTTTACGTCGTTTCAGGCTTCAGGATCCTCCGTGAAGACCACATCACGCCTGATTACCACATCTGAAATAATGCAAAAGGGGAACAAGGTGTTTTTCTGCATGAAAGGTAGCGGGTTTTTACGACATATGGTAAGAAATATCGTTGGTACATTACTACTGGTTGGTAGTGGGAAGATTGTTCCGCATGATTTTCAACAGATTCTGGCTCTCAAGGATAGGAGCCTTGCAGGACCTACAGCTCCACCCCAAGGTCTCTATCTTATGGGAGTGGAATATTAGGATATTGATTATGAGCAATATTATGACAGCTGTATCTATTGAAACCCGGAATGTGGCCGAACGAGGTGATGAACACAGTTATCTAAAAAATGTAGTGGGAGATAAACAATGAAAAAAATCCTCGTTACAGGCGGTTGCGGATTCATCGGAACAAACCTTATTAAGTATATCTTGAGGGATAAACCGGCATGGAGAATTGTGAATCTTGATCTCTTGACATATGCGGGTAATCTGGAAAACACCGCTGGGCTTGAGAAGGAATATCCATCCAGATACTCCTTTGTCAAAGGAGATATTGCCGATGCAGGGTTTGTGGATGAGCTATTCTATAGGAATAAGTTCGATCTCGTTCTGAATCTTGCAGCAGAGAGCCATGTTGACAGGAGTATAGAGGGAGCTGGGGTATTCATTAGGACGAACGTGGTGGGTGTGCAGGTTCTGCTGGATGCATCACTCAAGTACAAGGTAAAGCGGT
>DATKLV010000398.1:0-3790 GCA_035542255.1 Desulfomonilia bacterium
TGTTCCGGGCATGACGCTGTGCATCTTCCAGAAGGAGGTCTAGTATCTCGAACATGGCCCTGCGGTTTGCATGCAGCTTGTCAAAGGCACCAGCCTTGATGAGGGACTCGACCACACGCCTGTTCACCTTGGACAGCGCAATCCTTTCCAGGAATGATGCGATATCCTGAAAAGGGCCTCCTGCCTGTCGCTCAACAAGGATGGCATCCACCGCCCCCTTGCCCACGTTCTTGATGGCACCCAGGCCGAACCGAATCCCATCGAGTGTGACCACGAACTCGAAGCTGCTTTCGTTGATGTCGGGTCTCAGCACCGCCACCGAGCGTTTCCTGCATTCGGCGATATGCTGCGAGACCTTATCCGTGTTGTTCAGGTCCAGTGTCAGGTTGGCTGCCATGAACTCCTTGAAGTGGTGTGCCTTCAGATAGGCTGTCTGGTAGGCAACCAAAGCGTATGCCGCTGCATGGGACTTGTTGAATCCATAATCGGCGAACTTCTCCATCAGGTCGAAGATCTCACCGGCCTTATCGCTTTCCACACCCCTCTCGACCGCTCCATCCGTAAATATCTGGCGCTGCTTCGCCATCTCCTCACGGATCTTCTTGCCCATGGCGCGCCTCAGGAGATCGGCCTTGCCCAGGGAGTAACCCGACATCTCCTGGGCTATCTGCATGACCTGCTCCTGATAAACAATGATGCCGTAGGTTTCCTTAAGGATCTTCTCCAGGAGCGGATGGGGATAGTCAATGGTCTGTCTTCCGTGTCTGCGGTCGACATAGGACGGGATAAGGTCCATGGGACCCGGCCGGTAAAGGGCCACAGCCGCGATGATATCCTCGAACTTGTCCGGTTTGAGCTGCCTGAGCATGCCCTTCATGCCGGAACTTTCAAGCTGGAACACGCTCGAAGTATCTCCGTCTCCGATGAGCTGATAGGTTAGCCTGTCGTCAAGAGGTATGGCGGCGATATCAAGATCGATTCCTTCCGACTTCAGGATCTCAATGGTCTTGGCGATCACGGTCAGGGTCTTGAGCCCCAGCATATCGAACTTGATGAGCCCTACCCGCTCAATACGCTTCATGTCATACTGGCTGATGAGCATGCCCTTCTTGTCGACGTACACGGGAACATGGTCGGTCAGGGGCTTCTCATCGGATATGATAACACCCCCCGCATGCACAGAAGCGTGCCTGCTTAAGCCTTCCAGGGCCTTTGATATCTCAATGAGCTCCTTCACTGCCGGGTCGGTATCATAGAGGTCTTTCAGGCGCGGTTCCGCCGAAACGGCCTCGGTCAGGGTTATGCTGAGGTCGTTCGGGATGAGCTTGGCGATCTTATCCACCTCTGAATAGCCCATGCCCATGACCCTGCCCACGTCCCTGATGACGGCCTTCGCCTTCATATTGCCGAAGGTGGTTATCTGGCTCACATACTCGGGCCCGTACCGGTTCTTGACGTACTCGATCACCTCGTCTCTGCGGTTCTGGCAGAAGTCTACATCGATGTCGGGCATGCTCTTCCGTTCGGGATTCAAAAACCGCTCGAACAGGAGATTCCAGCGGATGGGGTCGATGTCGGTGATCTTCAAGCCGTAGGCGGCGAGAGACCCCGCGGCGCTGCCCCTGCCCGGCCCTACCGGTATGCCATGCTCTTTCGCATATCGGATGTAATCCGCCACGATGAGAAAATAGCCAGCAAAGCCCATGGTCTTGATGATCTCGATCTCTTCTTCAAGCCTCGCGGCGTAGTCGTCAGGCACGGGATCGCCCATCCGTGCCTTCAGACCTTCCCTGGCCTTATCCTCGATAACCTGCTCCAGACTCTTTCCCGCAGCTGTGGGGTAGACGGGAAAGCAATAAACGTCTTTGGGGATCTCCACATTGCAGAGCCCCGCGATATCTGAGGTGATATCCACCGCCTCGGGGATCCAGCCAAAGTCCCGCACCATCTCATCGGGGCTCTTGAGATAGAGCTGGTCGCTCTCAAAGGTCATGCGCCCCTTGTCATGGATGGTGTTCTGTGTCTGGATGCACAGGAGCACCTCGTGGGCCCTGGCATCGCCGGACTTCAGGTAGTGACAGTCGTTGGTGGCCGCCACCGGGACACCTTTACGCCTGGCCATATCGACTATCAAAGGGTTTACCTTGTCCTGGTCGGGCAGGGCATTGTGCTGTATCTCGAGATAGAACCGGTCGTCAAATATCTTCCGGTAGAAGTCCAGGGCCTCTTGCGCCCTGTCTTCATCGTCGCGCAGCAGCCAGTAGGGAATCTCACCCTGGAGGCAGGCGCTCAGGCCTATAAGCCCTCCGCCCAGCTCGGACAGCACACGCCTGTCCACCCTGGGCTTGTAATAGAAACCCTTGGTGTGGGCAAGGGACGTGAGCTTCATGAGGTTTGAGTAGCCCTGGTTGTCCTTGGCCAGGAGGATGAGGTGATAGTGTTTGGGCATGCCGGGGATAACATCCCTGCTCTCCATAGCGCCCGGACTGACGTAGATCTCGCAGCCGATAATGGGCTTGATGCCCGCCTTTACGGCCTTGTCGTAAAACTCCACGGCACCGAACATGACACCGTGATCGGTTATGGCCACTGCATCCTGGCCGAATGCCTTGGTGGCCTTGATGAGGTCATCGACCCTTATGGCCCCGTCCAGAAGGCTGTACTGGGTGTGGCAATGGAGATGGACGAAACCCATCTGGCTCTCAGTACTCCAGCTTGTAATTCGGTGCTTCTTTCACGATGATCACGTCGTGCACATGGGACTCCTTCAGGCCGGCAGAGGTGATCTTTATCATCTTCGCCTTGGTCTGGAGCTCCTCGATATTTAAGCATCCCGCGTAACCCATGCCTGCTCTGAGCCCCCCCAGGAGCTGGTACACATTCTCCGAGATGGGCCCACGATAGGGAACCCGGCCCACGATACCCTCGGGAACAAGCTTCTCGGAATCCGCCACCTCCGCCTGGAAGTACCGGTCTTTTGAGCCTTCCTTCATGGCCTCCACCGATCCCATGCCGCGGTAGGCCTTGTAGGTCCGGCCCTGGTAGATGATCCGCTCGCCCGGGGCCTCCTCGGTGCCAGCAAACAGCGAACCGATCATAATGCTCGATGCGCCGGCCGTAATGGCCTTGGTGAGGTCACCGGAGAACTTTACGCCGCCGTCCGCTATGATGGGCACCCCGTGCTTTTTCGCCTCCTGTGCGCAATTCATGATGGCAGTTATCTGCGGCACACCAACGCCCGCAACAACCCTGGTGGTGCAGATGGAGCCGGGCCCGATCCCCACCTTGATACCGTCGGCGCCGGCCTTGATGAGGTCGGCGGTGGCCTCTTTTGTAGCAACGTTGCCTGCGATCACCTGGGCGTTCGGGTAGAGTGCCTTAATGGCCTTTACCGACTCCATGACTCCCATGCTGTGTCCGTGGGCCGTGTCCACCACGAAGACATCCACACCCGCCTTCATGAGTGTATGCACCCTGTTCTCGTCATTAGGCATGATGCCGACCGCAGCCCCGACCATGAGCCTGCCGCGGGAGTCCTTGGCCGAATGGGGATATTTCTGGGCCTTCTCTATGTCTTTGATGGTGATGAGGCCCTTCAAGTTGTAGTGCTCATCAACAACGGGAAGCTTCTCTATTTTATACTGATGGAGCAGCTTTTTGGCAGCCTCAAGGGTGATACTGCCTTGTACCGTAACCAAGTTCTCCCGGGTCATGGCCTCACCGATGGGCTTGTTCATGTCGGTTTCAAACCTGAGGTCGCGGTTGGTGAGGATACCGATGAGCTTGCCGT
>DATKLV010000399.1:0-2670 GCA_035542255.1 Desulfomonilia bacterium
TCGTCATGCAGGTTTATCGGCATGGTGAACAGGGTGCTTAGATTTAATCTTTACCAAAGACAATGCATCTCATGAAAGGGCGCGTCTCATGAGCCGGATAGCTGCACTGTTTGACATGGACCACACAATCATCTGGAAGAACTCAGGGCTCTCATCAGTACAGTTCGCACGAAAACAAGGTATGGTCCCCCTTGGTTTTCTTTTACTGGGTATTCTGAAGATCGGGCTCTATCGGCTGTCTCTCCTGAACATTGAAGTATGGTATGAGCGGAACATGGGGCTTCTTGCCGGATTGAGCCTTTCCGACATGGATAGGTTTTCCCGGGCGTGGTTCGAGAGTATGATCAGGAAGACCATCTACCGGGACTCTGTGCAACTAATCCGCTACCATGAGGCTCAAGGCCACCGGCTCGTAATCATATCAAACTCACCTCCCTTTTTTGTGAGACCGCTGGCCGAAGCACTCGGCATCGAAGAAGTGATAACCTCTCGGGTTGAGGTGAAAGAAGGCATCCTCACCGGCAAACTCATCAAACCCCTGTGTTATGGAAAGGGGAAGAAGGAGTATGCTGCTCAATGGGCCAGGGAACAGGGTATCGACCTATCACAAAGCTATTTCTACACGGATTCGTTCTATGACATAGACCTTTTGTATGCAGTAGGTTTCCCCATGGTGACAAATCCCGACAGGAGACTCAGAAAAGCGGCTATCAGCAACAATTGGAACATCCTGACATTTAAAAGGGAATCTGCATTCTAGCAATTGCAGGGCAGTCCATAACCTGTATCGTAAGGACTAATGCGAGAAGCCTCCTGCAGCCACCTTCTGCGAGCCGGAAGAAGCGGAAGCAGCCTGATTATCCCTGAGAACGCGTATCTTGCATTTTTCTTCAGGAGTTCGGATTTCTTCATCCATGAGGACGGACGGATTTTGCAGCAGATATCTAATCTCCTTCTGCAGCAGGG
Organism: Desulfomonilia bacterium; assembly: GCA_035542255.1. GTDB lineage: Bacteria > Desulfobacterota > Desulfomonilia > UBA1062 > UBA1062 > MWEI01. The sequence goes on from DATKLV010000399.1 coordinate 967, forward strand.
AAACATAATAACCATGGAAAAGGCGATGATCGAGCGTCATACAAAGCTTCAAAACCGGCCTGACAACGATTTTGGAGTCCTCCACCCACGGCTTTTCCTTTATCTCGGTAATAACGAAAAGAAGTCCGCACCTTGCAACGGGGATGAGCGGTCCATAAGCCGACTCTATGCCCTGCATGCCAACCGACGAGATGATGGCCGAGCCGAAAGGATCATCCGGAAAGCCGAAGAGGGAAAGGTTTATCCCGAATCTGTTGACAAGTGCACTGGCTATCTTCAATATCCAGCGGGTCATTGGGATGGTGCAATATCCAATAAGATCCTTGGAGACCTGGTATGTGGGTCCGCGATTTTCTCGCACAGCCTTGGCCCCCTCACGGATCTCCCGGGCAATTTCGGAGATGGTCATCTTATCCGCATCCTTTACTTTGATACCTGAAATCTCATCACCGGATTCTGTCGAGACAAGTACCTGGAAATCAACGGTATTGCGTCTGTAAACCTTGTTTGCCTCGATCTTTGCATTGATCTGAGGATATTTTCGATAAGCCATTGCAAGGGCCTTGGTACAGAGATGGGTGATGGTGATGTTTTCTCCGGTCTGCTCTTTATGGGACTTGATCCATGCGAGCATATTGCTCATATCAATATTAAGGCTGCTGAAAATATAAGGCTCTTCAGGGGCTTTCCACCAAGCGCTGGCCATCTTGAAAAAAGACGGAACCTTTTTGACCTTGCTGAATCTCTGCATGAATGCTGACCTCCTTCGTGGATGCCCCGTAGAAACCAGTGATTAGAATATAATCAACTGAAACACTACAATTCAAATGATGTTTGCCAGTCTGAACATGGTCAAGAAGGACTTTGTAGGCATCATCTCTCTGTGAACACAGAAGGTTTTCTGCTCGATGCCGTCAAAGCGTGATTTGGTGAAATACAGGCCTTTGAAGCTATAGATCTTGTTCCCATATTTATAGAGGAAGTGTATAATTTTCTTAACGATTTTTGATTCATAGGGCTGATTCATCTCATCGGTTACCAGCGGGCACAACCCTAGATACAGGTACTTCACACCTTCCTTCTTGAATATCTCCATGGCGTGACACATGAGCGGGTAGAAAATGCCCTGTTTGAACTTGTTGCTGAACCTTGAGATGTTCGGAACATAACCTATTACCTGGTTATTTGAATAAATGGGGTCAAAATAGATGAAGCCTATGAGCTCGCCGTCAAGATATGCATAGAACTTTCTCGTCCCATCCTGATACTCCATATCCATGGGACGGATGAGGAAGCCGATCTCGCGATTACGAACCTTCCTGGTCTTGAGCCATTCCTTGTTTAATTTGTGGCACGCATCACTGGTGCAATTTTCTTCAAAGGTGACGCCCTCTTTAACGGCATGATTGACGGACGTGCGCATTACCTGTTTCTTTTTACCCTTGAGATCCCACTTCTGAAGGTCAACAACGGATTCTATACCGAACTGGGTCGAGTAGAACCCGAACTTATCGTGCAGGAACTCGGCAATACCTTGGGTAACCTGGACGAATACAGTGCTCTTTCCGTCTTTGAGAAATTCACTGATGAGCAATTCACAATCCTTGCCATCACAGACAGGATCAGCCAAGACGAACCGGGTGCCCCACTGTTTTTTATAGGCAATAAAACCGACTCCGGGCATATCAAAGTAGTTCATGTCTG
>DATKLV010000400.1:0-4466 GCA_035542255.1 Desulfomonilia bacterium
CCCTGAGCTGCAGGCGATTCTCGTATGACTCGGCACTCGCCCTCACACCCACCACATCTCCTGGGGAAATATTTGAAACCTGCTCCTGTGCTTCATCCCACACCATGCCCAGGATGTCACCGGTTTTGTCCGAGAGGATGATCTTGCCGTAGGGTTTCCCGTTGCGGGCAGTAAGCAGCCTGCGCTCGGAGACCAGGAATACCGCCTTTACACGGTCGCCGTCCCCTATCTCGCTTATATAACGTCCCTTTGAGATCATGCGTATCCTCTTCCCGTAAGTATTACCACATACCCCATGTTTATATACACGAGAAACCCGCTACAGGATATATCTGCTCAAATCCTCCCTGGACATGATGGGCTCCAGACGCTTCTTTACGTAGGAGCCGTCAACTACCACTTTGCCCACGAGCTCCTGCGATGAAAAGGAGATGTCTTCCAGGAGCTTCTCCAGCACGGTATGGAGTCTGCGGGCACCGATGTTCTCGGTATGGTCGTTGATGTATTGTGCAATGGTAGCTATTTCTGCGATGGCATCATCAGTAAAGACCAGATCGACCCCCTCGGTGGCCAGCAGCGACTGATACTGCTTGATGAGTGCGTTCTTGGGCTCCATGAGGATGCGGATGAAATCTTCCTTGCTCAGGGGGCCCAGCTCTTCTCTGATGGGGAACCGGCCCTGCATCTCAGGGATGAGATCGGCCGGTTTGCTCACGTGGAAAGCCCCTGACCCGATGAAGAGAATGTGGTCGGTGTTCACGGGCCCGAACTTGGTGTTCACGGTCGTACCCTCCACAATGGGCAGCAGGTCGCGCTGCACGCCTTCGCGGGAAACGTCGGGACCTCTTCCAGACTCCCTCCCTGCTATCTTGTCGAGCTCGTCTATGAATACGATGCCGGCGTTCTCCACGCGGGACCTGGCCTCGTGGGTCACCTTGTCCATGTCGATGAGCCGGCCGACTTCCTGGTTGGTGATGAACTCGACGGCCTCCTTCACGGTCATGCGCCTTCTGCGTGTGCGCTTGGGCATGATGTTCGAAAACATCTCCTTGAAGTCGATGCCCATTTCCTCCAGGCCCTGGCCCGAGAAGACCTCGATGGTGGGTATGGAAGCTTCCCGGGACTCGACCTCGATAGACCGATCGTCGAGCACACCCTCATCGAGCATCGTGCGCATCTTCTCCCTGGTCTCCGCATGGAGCTCGGTGTCTTTCTGCGGGGGCAGAAGGTGGTCCAGCACCCGCTCCTTGGCAAGCTCCACTGCCTTGGCCCTGACCTTCTCGCTCTCCTCGGCCTGGACCATCTGCACGCCCATCCTCATGAGGTCGCGGATGATCGATTCCACATCCCTCCCCACGTAGCCCACCTCGGTGAACTTGGACGCCTCGACCTTGATGAAAGGCGCACCAGAGAGTTTTGCAAGCCTGCGGGCGATCTCGGTCTTTCCGACACCTGTAGGGCCGATTAGGATGATGTTCTTGGGGTAGATGTCGTCCCTCATCTCCGGGGCCACCATCTGGCGCCTCCATCGATTCCTCAGCGCGATGGCCACGGCGCGCTTGGCCTTGTCCTGTCCCACGATGTACCGATCAAGCTCGGCAACTATCTCCTTAGGGGTAAGATTGCTCATGATGAGAGGTCCTCAATTTGTACTGTCTTATTAGTATAGATGCAGATGTCGGATGCAATATCCATTGCGTGAACCGCAATGTCCCTGGCGGAAAGATCAGTGAACTTCAAGAGCGCCTTGGCTGCAGCAATGGCATATTGACCGCCCGAACCGATGCCGCAGACATCGTCATCCGGCTCGACGACGTCGCCGGTGCCTGAGAGTATAAATGTTTTTTCGGTATCCGCAACGATCATGAGGGCTTCGAGCCTCCTGAGGACACGGTCCGTCCTCCAGTCCTTGCCCATTTCGACTGCAGCCCTGGTGAGATTGCCTCGAAACTCCTTAAGCTTACCTTCGAAGCGCTCAAAGAGCGTAAGTGCGTCGGAGGTGGAACCGGCGAAGCCCACAAGGACCTTGTCCTCATAGATCCTCCTCACCTTCCTGGCGTTCGCCTTGAGAACCACATTGTTCAGGGTCACCTGGCCGTCGCCCGCTATCACCACTTTCCCGTCTCTCCTCACGCACAGTATGGTGGTTCCATGGATTTCCATCATCCCTCCTTAGCCTTTGGATGAGCTTTATCATATACATCCATGAGTTTGTCCACACTCAAGTGGGTATAGCGCTGGGTGGTGGAAAGGCTAGCATGTCCGAGCATCTCCTGGATCGACCTGAGATCGGCCCCTGCGTCGAGCATGTGGCTCGCAAAGGTGTGCCTGATGACGTGGGGGCTCACGTGCCTGGCAAGGGCCACCTTGATAGACCACAGGTAGATAACCCGCCTGATGCTCCTGGAACGCATCGGGGAGCCCCTGCTGTTCAGAAAAAGCGGCTCCGTGCAGTAGATGGGGTCGCTGATACCCCTGCCCTTAAGGTAAGCCTCTATGGCGGCCATGGCCCTTTGACCGATGGGGACATAACGCTGCTTGGTGCCTTTGCCCGTAACGAGGATGAACCCCTTGTACATGTCCACATCACAGCATTTCATGTTCTCGGCCTCCCCCACCCGTATGCCCGTAGAGTAGAGCAACTCGAGGATAGCCCTGTCCCGCGGCTCATCCACGGAATCTATGAGGTCGAAGACCTCGTCGTGGCTGAGGAATGACGGCAAGGTATCATGGCGCTTGAGCGATCTTACGTGTCCGAACGGGTTTACCGGCAGTTCCGCTGTCTTCATGGCGAAGTCGAAGAAGCCTTTTATGGCGCTCAGCTTGCGGTTGACCGATGATCTTGAGTAGTGCGACCTGAGCCGGAGCATATACGAACGTACCTGGTGCCTGTCCGGGATACCTGCCTGGTGCCCGGAGACGAATGTGATGAAATCCCTGATGTCTCCCAGATAAGCCCGGTATGTCTCCCGGGAAAACCCTTTGTTGTCCAACAGCACGAGCGCATAGCGGTTCAGGAGGGCTTCATAGTCCAGATCCATGCTGCGTTCTTACACCCTGGACCGGCATTAATCAAGGCCGGCAATGCGCATGATAAGCCCTTGTAATCCATTCTTGTCAATGCTTCGGTATTGTGAAATAGTGATCCGACAACTATATAAACGACCCCCAAAAAGATATCCCAAACTGGAGAAGGAGGCAATATGGCGGACGTGGTCATTGTCGGCGGAGTAAGGACTGCTGTAGGCGGCTTTGGCGGAACACTGAAGGATGTACAGGCGAAAGACCTTGGTGCCCTGGTGATACGCGAGGTGCTCATCAAGAACGGGCTCAAACCGGTTGTTTCCGGTCCGGTCAAGGGTGATGCCCCTGATGTTTTCAAGAATACGGGCCTTTCGGCTATTGAGGAGAAATATTCCAACTGGCCCAAGGATCTTAAGGATATCGTCGTGGATGAAGTGATCATGGGTAACGTGCTTCAGGCAGGCCAGGGCCAGAACCCGGCCAGGCAGGCCATGATCCGGGCCGGTCTCCCCAAGGAGACGACGTCATTCAGCATCAACAAGGTCTGCGCATCCGGCATGAAGGCCATCGCCCTGGCTGCGGCATCCATCAAGGCCGGCGACAACGAAGTAGTCATTGCAGGCGGAATGGAGAACATGAGCGATGTACCCATTGCACTTCCCAGGGCACGCTGGGGGTACAGAATGGATATGCCCTATGGCCAGACCATGGACCTCATGGTCTTTGACGGTCTTTACGAGATCTTCTACGGCTATCACATGGGCATCACGGCTGAAAACATTGCAGAGAAATACGGCATCACCAGGGCCGACCAGGACAAGATGGGTCTCGACAGCCATCAGCGCGCTCGCGCGGCCATCGCCAAGGGGATCCTGAAGGACGAGATCGTGCCGGTGAAGATCCCCCAGAAAAAGGGCGATCCCCTCATCTTCGACACGGACGAGCGTCCCATGGACACCACGCTGGAGAAGATGGGCAAGCTCGCCACGGTTTTCAAGAAGGACGGGACGGTCACTGCGGGCAATGCATCGGGCATCAACGATGCGGCGGCCGCCTGCCTCGTCATGAGCGATGCCAAGGCCAAAGAGCTCGGGCTCAAGCCCATTGCCAGGATCAAGGGCTATGCATCGGGCGGAGTTGATCCCTCATACATGGGCCTCGGACCTATCCCGGCAGTCAGAAAGCTCCTGAGGATCACCAGGACATCCGTCAAGGACTACGGCCTCTTCGAGGTGAACGAGGCCTTTGCCTCCCAGGCCATTGCCTGCATGCGTGAGCTGAATATGGACTGGTCCATCACGAATGTGAACGGATCCGGCATCTCCATCGGCCACCCCATAGGCTGTACAGGGGCCCGCTTGATCATTGCTCTGGCCAACGAGATGAAGCGGCGCGGTGTGGGACTCGGCATGGCATCGCTCTGTATCGGCGGCGGCATGGGA
>DATKLV010000401.1:0-4030 GCA_035542255.1 Desulfomonilia bacterium
TAGATGTTCTTCTTGAGAAACTCCCTGAACTGGTCGGGGTCTTCCTCGACCTTCAGCCACTCCCTCAAGTGCTCTTCATCGGAAAAGTACTCGTACACCATGTTGCCCGGATAGTTGCCGAACGGGACTTCGCACACCGCATCCACGAGGAAGTAGGGGATCGTCGTCTCCGAGGGGTCCCTGCGGATCTCTTCATTGGAAATGAGCCGCTCGCAGGTGATGATTACCCGTTTGGAGGCTCGGGCAAGGTCATTGTCCGACTTGAGAATGCCCCTTATCCGGCAGTTCCCGTACACATCAGACTCATGGACGTGGATGATGGACACATCCGGATAGAGTGCGGGGTGCAGGGAAAGCTTCTTTCCGGTGTACGGGCACTCGATGATCATGCTGGCGCTGGTTTCAAAGGTGTCCGTGCCCATGAGATTCCGCGCTGGAACAAAAGGGACGCCCATGGCAGCCGCTCTAATACGCTCAGCAAGGCTGTAATTGGTCCACTCGGTCACCTTGACCTTGCCGCTCTGCATGTATCTCCTAGAACAGGGGGACAGCCCTCGCGCCTCAAGGCCGACGATATAACCCGCATCCAGCCTGTCAAACACTTCTCCGGCGCTCAGTATCTGGAACTCATGGGTAGTGGTATATCCGGCAAATCCCATGTGCTTCCTGCCCTGCCTGAGGATCTCGTGGCAGGCGGCAACCGGCGATCTGTTTCCACCAAACCCGCCCAAGCCAAGGTAGTCGCCGTCATGGACAAATGTCTCGATGGCCTTTGAAAGCGACATGGCCTTGTTCACCATCTTCCTGGTTTTATTTTGAAAAAATCTTCGGGCATGGTCCGGATCGGGATCGGTGAACAGTTCCCCCATACCTTTTTTTATAATATTCATTGTCATGTACCCCTGTTCTTCGATCATAGCTTGTGTCTTCATCGTTGACCTCTTATGTGTTTTCTCCTGTCATTTCATGTCACGGTGTTCCTAAAGGGTGAGCAGATCGATTCCTCCGGTAACGGGGATCACTGCCCCCGTGATATATGATGCAGATTCAGAGGCAAGAAAGACTACTGTCTGAGCCACCTCTTCCGGTCGGCCCATACGCTTCAGGGCGGTCCGCTTCGCAATGCGTTCGGTCATGCGATCGTCATAGAGCTGAACTGCTTCGGTGGCGATGAACCCCGGGCAGACTGTATTGACTGTTATGCCGTACCGGCCGGCCTCTATAGCCAGAGATTTGCTCAACCCGATGAGCCCGGCCTTGGTGGCGCCGTATGAAGGCTGCAGAGAAGCCCCCATAAGGCCTGCGACCGAGGAGATATTGATGATCCTGCCCCAACTTTTTCCCACCATGCCGGGCCAGACCGCCTTGATGCAGTTGTAGGCACCGGTGAGGTTGACGGTGAGATCGCGCTGCCAGAGCTCTAGCTTCTGCTCGTCGAATTTCGCGAAGTTATCCATGACTGCTGCATTGTTCACCAGGATATCCACCGGCCCAAGGCGTTCTTCTATCTCCCGCACCACCCTCGTAACTTCCTCGTGGTTGGTTACATCCAGCTTCATGGCGCAGCTCTTTGATCCCATAGTCTGGATCTCCCGCGCCGTCTGTATGGTCTTCACCTCGCCGGCTGTGGAGAAATGCACGGCCAGGGGGCCGTATGAGTTCAATGCCTGGGGATCGTCCTCAGCGTCTTCGACGAGCAGATCCGTCACCGCCACCGATGCCCCGGCCCTTCCCAGGGCAAGGGCAATGGCACGGCCGAGACCGCGTGATGCACCGGTCACAAGGGCGGTTTTTCCTAGCAGGTTATCTCCCATATTGTTTACCTTGTTGATAAGTCTCTCAGCGTGTTGGGGATACGAAGAGCCTCTAAGAGGCTACCCACAACCCCATGCAGATTGCTGATTGTGAGTAGCCTCTGTTTTGCTTTGGTTATTTGCAATACTTCTGGAATCCACCTAACGTGTAGTCATTCAGATCTGTACCTGTAACTTGCCAACACCATTGGTTATCCGGATCACACTGCCTCGCATAGGTTGCATGCTGTCTTCTATCATCAACCATAAGCATTCCCGCATACTCAAGAGATCTATATGATCCATCCTTCGTCGATACATATGCAGCAGGGGTCACTGCGGTTTTCCAGTATTTATTTGCACGGTCGAAAATCACCTTATATGCAACGCCAAATCTTTCCGCATCCATCCATAAATAGGTAGGTCCGTAGTTGTAATAGGGGTCCTTTGCTTTTCCTTCAATTACATATACTTTGCGTTTTACATAAATGATATTGGTCATTGCCCAAGGTGTTGTTTTCCCGTCTTTCTTTTCATATCCCAAGATTACACGTTTCATATTTTTCGTGGAACATACCCCTTTCCCCCCGGGCTGCTTAACTACCTCCTGGTAGTCACCTGATGCATAAGGCAGGAGGGCGTCCTGCGTTTTCACTATTTTCCACTCAAAGGCAGAGACCTTGCCATCATAGCCCGCGGAATCATCAAGGCAGAAATCAGACCCCACGAAGGCATCGGAGCGGCTGGCAGGGCTCATGCGCCGCACCCGGCGTATTGCCGGCACATAGCTGTAATTTGAATCCGGTCTCTGATCCTGATAACGCCAGAGCATGACTGCAGTTCCCGCTACATCGAATGGTTTAGTGATAACAATAATATTCTGATATTGAAATCCGTCCGGATTTTTTATACCCTTTATTTCAGGATATCCCGTGTACATAGCTGACTGGTAGATGCCGTCAATAGTTCTCTCTAACCCTGAGCGCCCTATCCATTCAATCACGTCACGAAATTTTAAGTGCCCACAAAGGTATCGAGACATGTGCATATTATACAAAAGCTCATCAGGTGCCTTGGGATCGCTTAGGTCAACTTTAGGGAAAGGAATCCCTATGACAGGTGCCGGCTTACCAGTAGCTGCTTCAACAATTTGTTGCTTATCATTGAGCTTGTATTTGCCGACATTGGATTTGAGCGTATCTAACGCAAAATCAGGGTACGCTTCTTTTGGGTCAAAGTTCAGCTTGCCGATATTCAGGACGAAATCACCCTTCTTTACCCATTCCAGCACTGAGTCAGGAACCATGCCTTTTACCTTTTCCCAGTTAGTCTTATCTATAACATCGCCCGGCGACGCATCCGCAAAAACCGTCCCTCCAAGGCAGAAGAAAAGCGACATGAACGCCATAATCCATTTAATATGTGCAGCTATAGTTGTTTTTCTCATTGTATTTCTCCTTTAATAGTATCTTTTTTCATCATTACTTTCTTACCCATATAACCTATCTATGACTTGATTCATCCTCACTATAGCCTTAAAACAATACGCCAATAGTTAGTGATGCTTGGTCACGATCCCTGAATAATCCGAACCCATTTAAGGTGCCAGCTATACAACTGTACTGTAACTTGATACGGAATGGATCAAGGATGTATTCCACAGATGGCTGAATGAGATACGCTCCTCGTGTATACCAACCAAGCACCATCTGAGGTGTAAGAGTTCCGTGCAACCATGAGTTTTTAGCCAGAAGGGTAAAGGTATGATCGAATTTCTTAACATCCGGGTATGTGAAAGGTGGCGCTGCATTCGTGGGTACAATAAGTGCCATACGTTTGTCATAGTCACACACATACTGTCCCAAGTACTGGAAAGATATATAAAATGTTGAGTCTTCATTCAATGCCCGTATCCACTCTTGCTTGTCCAATCCCAATGAATAGCGCAGGATATTCTTCGTCGGGACTTTCCCCTCATTAAATATTGGGTATGCAGTGGTCGGATCTCCGGGAACTGCCAGTGCTATAGTGGGGTCAGGTGTGTTTATCTGGGGAATGAATACAGGTTCATCCCAGAACATTGCAACTTCAGAACGGATCACCACATCAAGATTATGCTCGACGTAATTGATACTCCCACCTGTGATATCAACCTTCTCATGCGTAAGAATCGGTCCGACTACAAACCCACCGGCAGGGTTCAGGGGATCAAACTGCTTGAATACATGTAAATTCAT
>DATKLV010000402.1:0-3593 GCA_035542255.1 Desulfomonilia bacterium
CAGGTGACGCCTGCGACAAGTGCCGGAGCTGCCTGAAGGTGACGGCCGGAACCCATCCCGACCTTACCGAGTTGAACCCGGGCGCAAGGTGGATCAAGGTTGACGATGTGAGAGAGGTGCTCGCGGATATCGGGCTCAAGCCTTATGAGTCGCGTATAAAGTGTATTATCATCGAGCCGGCCGAGTACCTCAACGCGGAAAGCGCCAATGCACTGCTCAAGACCCTCGAAGAACCCCCTCCCAACACGATGATCGTTCTGGTAAGCCACAGGCCGAAACTATTGCTCCCCACCATTGTATCAAGATGCCAGCTTATCCGTTTCAACGAGGATGGAGATACAGGACTCGCTGAGGCCGGGGAAACGCCGACTGATTCAGTGAAAGGTCGTCAAGGATTAGGCGGAGAAAGCCATCTGCACCAGGAGATCCTCTCCCTGCTGAGCGGAGGAGATCCGGCCTTGCTGGCCAGAAAATACTTCGATTCCGAAGGATGGGAAGTCCTGCCTGAGACTGTATCAATAGTGGAGTCCATTGTCCGGGATGTCATGGCGCTCCGTCTCGGCTGCGAACAGGTGATGAACGGGCCTCTGAGAGAGATACCGATACGGCGTGTCGATATAGGAGAGATCGAGAACATCTTAAGCCTCATCAGGGCCATGAGGCGGGGTGTGAACGAGAATATCAATCTGCGCATTGCAGCTACTGAGTTGTTTATCATGCTGAGTCAGCTTGCCGGGTCGTGATCTAATTCCATATTAAAGCGGCCGTTTCCACTTCGATTTCACGGGCCTCTTCTTGAGCAGCACATACAGTGCCCCGGTGCCTCCGTCACAGGGGCGGGCCGAACAGAAGGCAAGCACGAGGTGTGAGAGGGTCCCGGTGGTGAGCCAGTGCACCACACTCTCCTTGAGGACGGGCCCTGCATCCGACTTCAACCCCCGACCGTGGATGATTAGCAGGGTTCTGTATCCCAATGCGTGGCAGTTCCGGATAAAGTTCATGAGCGCTGTCTTGGCCTCCTCCTTGACATGGCCGTGGAGGTCAAGGTGTGCCTGGATGGTCAGTTCTCCTGATTTCAGCTGCTTAAGCACTCTGGGATCGATTGAAACCACATGACCTTCCAGATATTCGCCTGTGCAAGTGATATCAAAGCGGGTCTTTCCCGATACCAGAGCCGTGAGCGCATCCATTACTTCCCTGTCCTGCATCCTTGCTTTCTTAAGCACCTGAGACGAAATGGATTCCTGGCTGACGGGTTCAACAGCCACGCGGTCATTGGGGAGCGGCTTCACCCCGTCCATGGCATCTGAGAACAGGAAGCACTCGTCCTCTACTCCCTTTCTGTCTGTCTGGGGCTGTTCCTCCGGTGTCTTTTTGGGTTTGGGTTCGGGTTTCTTTTTCCCGGACAGCTTCAGCCCCTTGAGCCGGGAGAAGGGTGCGTTGAATGGTTTATCCTCCTTCATAACATCACTATTAGCAAAAAAAAAGGGCCCACTCAATAAGAGGTGGTAGTGGGCCTAAAAGGAGGTCTATAGCCCTTGAAAGATTGCTATAGGCTGACGGGTATATATAAGAGGAATTTTGACAATGTCAAATATAAATATCTTATGATATTGTTAAACAAAAGTAAATTATGCTGTAGGGGTGTTATGAACATACATCAGGTGCACATCTTCAACATAGCTGCGCGGACTTTGAGCATCACCAAGACCGCCAAGAAGATGCGCCTGTCTCAGCCTTCGGTGAGCATCCAGATCAAGGATCTTGAGGATGCGCTTAACCTACGACTCTTTGACAGGATAAACCGCAAGATCACCCTGACGGATGCGGGAAAGGTCTTCTTCGAATATTCTGAAAGGCTGCTCAACCTCATTGATGAGATCGGCGCGGTCATGAACGAGTTCAGCTCAGGGGATGTAGGCAGGCTGGTACTCGGCGCGTCCAGCACTGTGGGTATCTATATCCTGCCGAAATTTCTCGGTGAGTTCAAGGAGCTCTACCCCAAGGCGGAGATCGCCCTGCATATCCAGAATCGCCAGGAGGCCATCGAACAGTGTGTGGCAGGCGAGCTTGATTTCGCATTCTTGCAAGACCCGCCCAAGCACCCCGACCTTCAGGCGGAATTCTACATGAAGGACGAACTGGTCATTGTGTGCTCACCCAAGCATCGCTGGGCCAAGATGGATCACCTCACCCTGAAGACACTCTCGCTTGAGCCGGAACCCATCATTCTCCGGGAGGAAGGATCAGGCACGAGGGGGCTCATCGAATATGTGCTCAAACGCTATGGAATAGAACGCAAGGTGACTATGGAGCTCAGTTCCTCTGATGGTATCAAGAGGGCGGTGGAAGCCAATCTCGGGATAGCGGTACTGTCCAGGAATGTCATTGCAGGAGAGCTGAAGAATAAGACCCTTGTTGCCCTGCCCATCAAGGACCTGAATACCAAGCGGGATTTCTTCATAGTCAGGAACAAGAAGCGTAAGTTCTTACCGCTCATGATGAAATTTTACGAGTTCATCCTCGATAAGAGAAACCAGATCGAAGAGCTTGTCTAGAAACATGTTTGCCCAAGAATTTCTGCGACGGTTCGCAGCGTAACAGCATCAAAAATAGTATAATGATTCATCGGTATGTCTTTTCTGTGTCTGCAGCCTATAAAAAATGGCGGACAAGGGATCTGGAAGAAAGCCATATCTGCAGGAAATTGCATTTTATATTAATATATTTTTCGCTGAATAATGGTTTATCTTTCCTTGACAGCATGAGTTCAAGGATGATATGAATCACCATTCAGTTTCTTTACAGGAGCGGATATGCAGGAAATAAGGTTTCACGGGAGAGGCGGTCAGGGTGCGGTCACTTCGGCTGAGCTCATAGCCATTGCTGCAATCAACAAAGGAAACTGTGCACAGGCTTTCCCGAGCTTCGGCCCGGAGCGACGGGGCGCCCCTGTCGTAGCCTTCTGCAGGGTAGACGACAAGAAGATCAATATCAGGGCCAAGGTGTACAACCCCGATGTGGTAATCGTCCTTGACCCGGGACTGCTCACTCTCCTCGATCCGGCAGAAGGTCTGAACGAGGGCGGTATCCTTCTCATCAACACAAAAAAGAGCCCGGACGAGATCGCAAAGCCGAACGTCGGCTACAAGGTCGCTACGGTGGATGCGAGCATGATTGCCATGGAAGAATTAGGGAGAGTGATCGTGAACACCACGATGATCGGAGCATTCATAAAGGCTACGGGGCTCATCACCATCGAGGATATCAAAGAACCGCTCTTGGAGCGTTTTGGGGCGAAGCTCGGCGCCAGGAACATGAAGGCCCTGGAGCGCGCCTACAACGAGGTAGTGATCAAGGGGTAATGCCATGGCAAAACCGATAGACCAGATTACGTGGCAGGAATTAGAGACCGGTGCGGTTGTCGTCGAAATAGGAAATGCCCGTCAGTACGAGACGGGGTCCTGGCGTTCCGAGAGGCCGGTTGTGGATAAGAAGCAGTGTATCAGATGCGGCGTCTGCTGGCTCTTCTGTCCGGATATGAGCATAGTGAGGGCGAGCGAAGGTCATTTTGAAGCCAACCTCACCTACTG
>DATKLV010000403.1:0-3100 GCA_035542255.1 Desulfomonilia bacterium
AAACATCAATTCCCAGATGTCCTGGGCCGAGGCAAGAAACCCCTGCCACAGGTCCATTCCTTCACGCGCTACATCGTCCGGATCCTTGCCCTGGGGCAGAATGACTACCTTTGGAATGACATCGCTCTCCAGAAACGGCTCCAAGGCCCTCACCATGGCATTCCTGCCTGCGGAGTCACCGTCGAAGACAAGGGTGATGTCATCCGTGAAACGGCGCAGCAGGCGGACATGGTCCTCGCCGAGGGCTGTTCCCAGTGTTGCAACCGATGCCGTGAATCCTGCATTGGCCAGGGAGATTACATCCATGTACCCTTCGACGACGACGGCTCCGCCCTGACGGATCAGGTTGCGTGCAGCGTGGAGGTTGAACAGGACCCTCTTCTTCTCAAAGATGGGGCTCTCAGGGGTATTGAGGTATTTGGGCTCACCCTCGCTGATGATCCTGCCGCCAAACCCGATGACCTCGCCTGTAAGGTCTATGATGGGGAACATGATGCGGCCGCGGAACCGGTCGTAGAATCCGCCTGTCTTCCTCGGCGCGATGAGCCCCGCCTTTTCTGCTGCGGCCTGGGGGATGCCCTTGCTCCTCAGATATGCGGCGAGGCTGTCCCAGGTATCCGGAGCAAACCCCAGACGAAACGCCTTGATGGTATCCCCGGAGATGCCCCTGCCGGACAGATATGTCCGTGCAGCTTCACCCTTGGACGAGGCGAGCTGCTGCTCGAAGAAGGCCATGGCAGCCTTGTTGGCATCGTAATACACCTTCTTTTCGGATGCAGGCTGCTTTTTATTGTCGGCCTCCAGGGTGATGCCGGCCTTCAGGGCAAGCTCGGCCGTTGCCTCTGCAAAGCTCAGCCCCTTTTTGTCCATGACAAAGGTGATCACATCCCCTCCGCGGTCGCACCCGAAGCATTTATAGATCTGCTTGTCCGGGTCCACGTGGAACGAGGGTGTCTTCTCGCTGTGGAAGGGACACAGCCCCCAGAAGGACTTGCCCTTCTTTTTGAGATGGACATACTCGGAGATCACGGCAACGATATCGCTCGCCGTCTTCACCCTCTCTACCTGGGACTTATCCATCTATCTATTTCACCCCAAGGAGAACGATCGTCTTGTTTCCCCCGCCCTCGGCCATGGGGGCGTCCTGCATGGACCTTACGCACGGCAGCTCCTTCAGATACTCGCGTATCGCCTTCTTGAGCCTGCCGGTGCCTGCACCATGGATGATCTCGAGCTGATCCTGGCCGGTGAGCATGGCCCGGTCAACGGCCCTCTCCACCAGGGGGATGGCCTCGTCCACCCGCATGCCAACAACCTTGATGGGGAGCACCGGCGGCGGAGACTGCATGCGCGAGACGCTGACCCGAGATGTTTCTCTTTCTTCCGGACCGGCAATGACATCGAGCTGATCGAGACTCACCCTTGCCCGCTTGGTTCCGAAGACGACCTCGGCGGAATCCTGACCCACATCCGCCACCTCGCCTTCCTGCTCCGTTCCCTTCAGCCTCACCGTGCAGCCTCTCTTGATGTTCAAGGACTGCGCTGGCTCAGACTCGGTGAGGACCTGCGCAAGCTCGACGACCTCGGGCATCTCTTTTACCTTGCGAACAGCCTCGCGGGTCACGGGCCTACGTGACAGCACTTCGAGCTGGTCTAAAAGCCTTTTGTACCTGAGCGCGCTTTCCATCCTCTCCTTTTCCCTGGTGCGCAGCTCCTGCTCCGCCTTTGCCTTCATCCTCTTCGCTTCTTCGAGGTCTCGGCCGGCCTCCTGCCTCATGGCCGAGGCCTTTGAGATGTCGGCTATAGCCTGGGCGAGCGTGGTGTTGCCCGTACGCGACGCAATGCCGCGGGCCTCCACGACGAGCTCGTGAGGGAAATGGATGGACTCGAGGATCTCGAAGGCCCTGCTTTGCCCCACGACTCCATACTGGAGTGAGTACAAGGGTTTCAGGCCGTTGTCATCGAAGGCGGTGGCCGCATTCTCCACCCCATCGGCCGTGATCCCGTAGAGCTTCACCAGGTCCGAGTGCGAGGTGACCACCACTTTCACCCCCTTCCTGCGCAGCGCATCGATGCATGCCACTGCCAGGGCACTCCCCTGCTCGTGGTCCGTTCCCGTACCTGGCTCGTCCAGCAGCACGAGGTCGCCTCTGTAGGCGTGCTCATAGATATCCTTTAGCGCAAGGGCATGGGCTGTGAATGAGGACAGATCATGGGTGATGTCCTGGTTGGTATCCATCTCCACCCAGATGTCGCCCATGGGGGATATGACGGAATCGGCGCCGGCAGGTATTGCAAGACCGGCTTTCGCCATGAGGATAAGCAGTCCCAGGGTCTTCAGGGCCACGGTCTTGCCGCCGGCGTTGGGACCGGTGATTATGAGACAGTCCTTGCCCAGGGGCAGGCGAATGTCAAGGGGCACGGTGGCTGCTTTGCCGAGACGCTCCAGCAGGATCGGGTGCCGCGCCCCCATGAGGTGTATCTCGTCGCCTGCAATCTTCGGGATGGATGCATCCCTGTTGACTGCCCACCCGGAACAGGCAGCACACAGGTCGAGCATGCCGTAGACATTCAGGTTCACGCTGATCTCCTGCACATGGTCATGGACCAGCGAGGTGAGCTCCTTGAGCAGCTTGTACTCCTCTTCCATGATCTGTGCCTTGACCTGGTTCAGCGTGTTGTTCTCGTTCACGATCGCCAGCGGCTCCACATAGACTGTCCGGTTTGTACGGGAGTAATCATGGATGATGCCTTTCATGTGCATATGATAGTCATGCCTCACCGGGATCACGAATCGGTCATTCCTCTTGGTGATGAGCTCCTCCATGAGGACCGACCTGGATTTGAGCTTCTCCAGGATCTGATCGAGCTTCTCCAGGATCAAGGCCCTTATGGCCCGGTAGCGCGAGCGGAGGTCCCGAAGCAGGGGAAATGCCTCGTCCGATATCTCGCCCGTAGGCAGCAGCATGTCGCTGATCTGGGAAGAGACATGCTCGAGCGGTTCAATCCTTGAAGCGGTATCGGCCAGCAGACCGCCTGAAGCAACCAGGTCCCTTCTGAGCCTTGCCATATCGCTCAGGGCGCCTGCGACCTTGACGAG
>DATKLV010000404.1:0-4867 GCA_035542255.1 Desulfomonilia bacterium
CAATAATCGGGCGCATAGCGGGCGACATAGATATCTGCCGCATCCTGGGCCACGAGGCGGCCATGATCGGCGACCGCCGCAACAAGCCATACGGCAGACCGCTCACCTCGGAAGACGTTGTGGGCAGGATCCGCAACATCAAGGACTTCGTGTCCGACAGGGCCGTTGAGATCTTCGGCAAGACCATGGACGTGCTCGGCCTGTACGGTGCGGACCGCGACTGGGACATCGAGAAGCACTGGCGCGACATCAAGATCATCCAGCTCTGGATGGGCGGCAAGCAGCTCTGCCAGATGGAAGCGGCCCGGTACTTCTTCAACTGCAAAACGATTTGAGGTGATGCCATGGAAGAACATACAGGGAGAGGTATCATCGAATCAGGCAGCCGCGCTCTCGAAGAGCTCCTCGCAAAGACCGCCTTCAAAGACAGCCTGAGGCTCTGGTTGCTGAACATCGATCCCGAAAACAGTCCCCAGTTCGTGCGCACCCTCATGGGCAGGGATATTGAAGTCCCCCTGGCCCTTGTCAGTGCCATGCCTGCCTTGGCAAACTGCCTTATCAAGGCAGTTGACGAGGTCCTCGCCCAGATACGCGATAAATTTCCAAAGCCGCTCTTGGCGGGTTTCATCAGTTCCCTTCTTGAAGAGATAGACGCGGATGCACTGGGCAGGGCCATAAAAAACGCCGGGGCCCTGTCGGAGGACCTCGCTCCGATCTTCAGAGCAGCATGGAAGTCGATCGAAGAGAGGGGGCACGCACATGGGGAGGACAAATAGCATGTACGAAGAGAATAGTACGGGGCAGACCCACGGCAGCATCTTCGGGGAGATCCTGCGGACACCTGTATACAAGGACATCCTCAGATTGAATCTGAATGAAGCAAGCCCTGAATCCGTCAGAGGGATGGTGAAGGATCTCATGGGCCAGGATCCTGAAGTCTTCCTCGGCATCGCGAGCAGCCTGCCCAAGCTTATTAATGCCTTGAGCTGCGCTTTCTCGGAGCTTGCGCTCCAGCTCAAGGAAAAGTACCCCCCGGAACTTCTGAAATCGTTCCTTGAGAGTCTCTACGAGGATCTGGACAAAGAAGGCATGAAGCAGGGCATCAGGGCCTGGGCAGACCTTGTCGTTTCCCTGTGGAAAGCCAGCCCCGAGTTGAGACGCGCGACCCTCCGCTATCTTCTCGCATCAGGTCCCTCGATAAAGGCAGGTGCGATCAATGCCGTTGCCGCGACCATCAACACCCTCCACCGGGAAGATCCTCAGGCGGTCGGCACCTTCATTTCAGAGGTCCTCAAGAACATTCACAGGGATGAAGCCGGCCGGGCAACCCATACCCTTGCCTGTGCGCTCCTCGATCAGAAGTGGCACCTGCTCTCGTGGGTATGGAACCTGGCCAAACAAAGGATCAGGAAGAGATTCGGCTTTCAGCGGGACAATGAGGAATGCACATGCAAAGACTTGCAGAAAAAAAGAGAAAATATATCAGGGAAATGATCATCGAGGCCGCCGAAGGTCTGTTCAGCCAGCATGGCTACCACAACACCCAGATCATGGACATCGTGAAGAGTGTGGGCATGTCCGCCGGCACTTTCTACAACTACTTCAGGGACAAGCGCGACCTTTTCGCCCAGATTACCAGACAGAATTTCAGCAATTTCAGAACCCGTATAAAAGAAGTGAGGAAACCGGTCAATATCTGGGTCCGCTCGGACAGGATCGCCAAGCTGAATGAGACCTTCAGCGCCTACTTCGATTACATAGACATGCACCAGCAGCAGTTCCTCATCCTGCTCAGAGGCAGCTTCGGCGTGGATGAAGAGCTGGATGACAGTGTGTGGAACTACTACAGCGACATAGCCGAGGACCTGGCGGAGGACATCCGGAACTGGCTCGACATAGGGGTCATCGCGGGAGTTAATCCCCATACCCTTGCCTATTCCGTGGTCGGCATGGCCATGCACCTCGGTCACAGTTATCTCATGGAAAAGAAGTTCACCCGGGAACAGGCCATCCAGACTTTGACGACTTTGAGCAACATCATATTCGAATCATATCTGACTGAGGCAGGCAGAAAGGCGCTCGATGGGGAGACTAAGGCTGTAGCGGGAGGTTTGTACAGATGAACAGATCAGAATACCGGACACAGCTTGCCCGGATATCGGCAAAGATCATCGGTAAATCCCTGCGCTCTGCGGGAACAAGGAGATTCCTTGCAGAAGTGGCTTCCGGGCTCATCGATGACTGGGCACTGAAAGGACCTATCAGGAAGAAGATGTCAACTCCTGCCAAATGGCTCGTCTCAAAGGTTTTTAAGCCCAGCATGAACGGTTCAGGAGAAGGCATATCCGCGGATGTGGGGAAGCTCATAACCGTATGGGCCGAAATAGTCAACACTGACCATGCCGATGACCCTGTCTGCCATGCACGCCGACGGGGCGAGACGATCCTCAATTTTCTGAAGAATACCGACTTCGGCGAGATCAGGGAGATGGTTGAAACCTCGGAACCATGCTTCATGAAGACAGTGGAGGCCTTTAACGAGCAGCTCTGGAAATACCCGGCAAAGGTCGGGAGCATCCTGGGGACTCTCCTTGCAGGGATCAACATCGGCATCAGGTCCGTCAGGGAGACCTTGAGACCCATTGAGAAAAATGTCGGTCCCGATCTGCTCGCGGATCTCATCCTGTCCCTCGTGAAGGGTCTGAATGCCAAGGAGGCCGCTGTTCTGATCAATGCAGCATGCGAATTCGTCAGACGTCTTCATACCGGCAACCATCTCCTGGCCAGGGCAGGCAAGCCGCTGCTGCAGATCTATCTGACAACGTTGCTGCAGGAATCACTTCCTGATCTTGACCCGGTACTTGTCAGGAAGGCAAAGGTCGCACTTGCTGAGGACAGGGAGGCCGTAACGAACGCCATGGCGGATGCCTTGAGCGGGAACCCCGCTCTGGTGTTGGAGATGGTTGCCGCATACGGCGCTGCCAAGACCCCCCTGCTGAAAAGCGCCTCCCGAAAGATCCGCCTCTTTGAGGATGTTGATCAGCATGCCCTGGCCGAGGCGCTGTCAAAGGGCCTGTCGGATCTCGATACCTATGAAATTGCAGAGGTCATAAACGGCTTCCTGCGCATCATCAACCGGATCCATGAAATAAAACCCGAGATATTCTCGAACATCACACACAGCATCGCGGACTCCCTAGATACGCAGGAGGTCAGATCCGCAGCTCAATGGCTCATCCCCGAGATAGCGGATGCGGTACGGCCCATTGTTACTGCGGCCGCGCCTCAAATGAAAGGGCTGTTCAGCATCCTTTATCCGCAGGAAGGACTGACAGATAAAGACCGGCAGGATGCCGTCTTCAATGTGAAATCACACACCGTGCAGCCGGGGGGTGAAAGATGATCGGCGAGTTTAAGCAGATCGCAGCCTCCCTCACCAACAAGTACGTCTCGGACTGGAAAGCAAAAGGCAAGTCCGTCATCGGCTACCCCTGCACATTCATCCCTGACGAGATCATCCACGCTGCAGGCATGCTCCCTTTCCGTATGCGGGGAGTGGGCACCTCGTCGCTGTCCATCGGCGACACGTACTTCGGGCCTGTCATCTGCAGCTATCCCAAGTGCATCCTTCAGCTCGCGGGACAGGGCGATTATCGTTTTCTCGACGGCGCCGTCATCCTGAACGGCTGCGATTCCATGCGCAGGCTGGATGAATGCTGGAGAAAAGCCGGAATCGACTATCAGGGCATCCTTCCGTCGTATTTCCATTACTTCGGCGTTCCCCACAAGGTTACTGATTACAGCATCGCCTGGTTTGAAGACGAGCTGAAAGCCTTCATGAAGAGCATCGAGGACCATTTCAAGGTAGAGATCACCGAAACTGCGCTGAGGAAATCCATAGGGCTGTACAATGTGGCGCGAAGGCTCCTCATCGAACTAGACGAGATGAGGTCGGGCGATACCACACCGGTATCCGGAGAGGAAGCCGCAGCCATCATCCTTGCAGGATTCGCCATACCGAGGGAGATCTATAACGAGCTTCTTTCAGAGACGATCCATGCCTTGAAAAACAACCCGTCATGCTCGGTAACGGACGGGAAGAAGAGGATCATGGTGGTAGGCAGCACCAGCGACGATCTCGATTTCATACGCCTCATCGAAGAGTCCGGATGCATTGTCGTGGCTGACACCATGTGCTTCGGATCCCGCTCCTACAGCGATCTGGCAGACGAGCAGGCAGACCCGGTATCTTCCCTTGCGAGGCATTACCTGAGCCACAAGTTCTGCCCCAGGATGTTCGGGTACTATAAGGAAAGACTCTCCTTCATGATAGAGAAGGCTCTCCAGGCAAGGGTCGACGGCGTGATACTCCAGAACATCAGGTTCTGCGACCTCCACGGATCTGAGAACGGCATATTCGAGCGCGATCTGGAAGCCCAGGGCGTCCCGTGCATGCGCATGGAGAGAGAATACGGGCCGCTCGTCGAGACGGGCAGGATCAAGATGCGTGTCGATGCCTTCATGGAAAGGATCGCATGAGAAAATGAGACGGGAAACCAGAGAATATAACTACGACTGGAACATCTGGACCATCATGGAGAATGCGGCGCAGGTCTGCGACGGCACATCAAAGGAATACAGAAGCCTGCTCACCCTCATACCGCACTTCGGCAGCGCCCTGGATGCCTTCATCAGGCAGGGTGAGCCCGGCATCCTGTTCATTAAACTCATAGCCGGATACATCAGGAACTGCCTGACCGCCGCACAGAGGGGTAAGAAAACGGCACTCACCTCGTTCAGCATGGCGACCCCGATCCTCTATGCCCTCGACATCGCACCCATCTGCCTCGAGGCCTTCACCATCCTG
>DATKLV010000405.1:0-4183 GCA_035542255.1 Desulfomonilia bacterium
GTGGTCATGACATCATCAAAAAGATCTGCGCGGAAGTCCCTATAGACCGGGCATACCTGTCGCACTCTCATCTGGATCATACATCAGGGAGCAGACTCCTCCAGGATTCATTTAACACCGAGATCATGGTCCCCGAGGAGAACAGCGATACTATTGCCACGGCAGAGCTTCTCGCGCTGAGGTTTGTAGGCGAGCAGCTCTTCACGGCCTGGATGGAGACCTACCCGCCCCTTACCGGATTCGAAAACTTCACCGTCACCTCCACTTTTAACCAGGAACTGGAATTCTCCACAGGCTCGTTGCGGTTCCTGGCATTGTACTGCCCCGGACACCTCAACGACCATTACTGTTTCTGGGTGCCGGACAAAAAGATCCTTTTAGGATTCGACATTGACCTGAGTCCCTTTGGGCCTTGGTACGGCAACCCCGAGTGTGACATCAGCCTGTTCAAGAATTCCCTTGCAGAGATGATGGAGATACCTGCAGAGGTCTATCTCTCCTCCCATGCAAGGCCGCTGAGGAAACCCTACATCATGAAGAGGCTCCAATCATATTCCGCATTCTTCGAGGAGCGCGACTGCCAGATCATGGGCCTCCTCTCACAGGCCCCCCCTATGGGCATTGATGATCTGGTAAGGGTCTCCCCCTTCTATGATGCAGACCATGCCTCGGTCTCGGACGAACTCCTCTGGTTCGGAGAGGAACAGATGATCAGGAAGCACCTGGAGGGGCTTATCGAGAAAGAATTGGTCGTTCAAGAGGGTGAATTATTCAGGATCAGCGACAAGCGCTAGAAGATAAATCTCCGCCATGCCACATTCAGCACGATCCCGATGCAGATCAGGTTGATCATCATGAACGATCCGCCGTAGCTGATGAAAGGCAACGGCACCCCCACTACCGGGAAGATCCCTATGGCCATGGATATGTTGATGAACACATGGAGCGTGAAATATGCTGCAATGCCGAAGCACAGGAGCGCCCCGAACCGGTCCTTCGCCTTGAGCCCCACGGTGATGATCCTGGTGATCAGGAGCAGATAGAGGAATATCAGGATACCCGAGCCCAAGAATCCCCATTCCTCGGCCACCACGGAAAAGATGAAGTCGGTATGATGCTCGGGCAGGAACTTGAGCTGTGTCTGGGTACCGTGGAGGAACCCCTTGCCGAGCAGGCCCCCTGAGCCGACGGCTATCTTGGACTGGATGGCGTGGTAACCCCTGCCCAGAGGGTCACGCGACGGATCCAGGAAGGTGAGGATGCGCTGCCGCTGGTAATCTTTGAGCGAGAACCACAGGAACGGCAATCCGGCTAAAAAGAGTGTGCTTAAGGTCAGGAGGGTGGAGCGCTTGATCCCGATAATGAGGAACATGGACATTGCAATAAAAGCCACGATCGCAGCTGTTCCGAGGTCGGGCTCCAGGAGGATGAGTGCCACGGGTAAAAAGATGATCCCTGCCGGGAAGATGAGCTCCCTGATGCCGTGGGAAAGGATATGCTTTTTGTTCTCGCCCCAGTATGCCATCCAGATAATCACAAAGATCTTGGCAAGCTCGGACGGCTGCATCCTCAGCGGTCCCAGGATGATCCACCTCCTTGCACCGGATATCTCCCTGCCGATAACGAATACTACCGCCAGCGCGGCCATGACAAATCCATACAGCGGCCATGCCGAGTACATGAGTGTCCGATAATCCACAATAAAGGCAATTGCCAGAAAGACCGTACCTATAAATATCCACAGCACCTGTCTTATGAAGATGCCGCTCCCGATGCCCGCGGTGGAGCTGTAGACACAGAGGAGCCCGATGGCCATGATGCAGATCGTGGTCATAAGTATGCTCCGGTCGAGGTTATCGGTTATTTTGGCGTATCTGCTCACGCGAAGCCTCTTTCTTGAGGTAATACCCCTCTATCACATCCTTGACAATGGGTGCACAGACAGAACCTCCGTGCCCGGCATGCTCCACCAGCGCCACTACTACTATCTCCGGTTTCTCAACCGGGGAGATCCCGAAAAACCAGGCATGATCACGGAACTTGTAGGGGATGTCCGACTCATCCGGTCGCTTGGATGTATATCCCCTTGCCACCTGGGCCGTGCCCGTCTTTCCGCCTATGGAGAAATGAGGGTCATATATGGCATGGCCGGTGCCTCGGGGGTTCTCCACCGCATTCTTGAGTCCTGCCTTGATGAGGTCGAGCTGGTGCTGAGGGATGGCGATGTCCCGCACCATGACCGGCTCACCTTCCATGAGAATCTTGGGAGTGTAGACCTTGCCGCCGTTGACTATCGCACTCATGGCGCGGGCGACCTGGAGGGGGGTGACCAGCGTATAGCCCTGACCGATGGCAGAGATGACGTCCTCTCCAGGATGCCAGGGCTGGTGGAATCGCTGCCGTTTCCATTTCTTCGTAGGCATGAGACCAGGCAACTCATCGGGAAGGGCGATCCCGGTCTTGACACCAAGACCGAGTTGAAATCCCGTGACCGCAATATTATCAATGCCCAGTGCCCTGCCCAGAGTATAGAAATACACGTCGCAGGACTGGGCAATGGCGTTCACCAGGTCAAGGTTGCCATGACCATGAGACTGCCAGCAATGGAAGGTCATGTTGCCGATCTTGTAAAACCCGGGGCAGAACACACGTGCATCGGGGTCGAGAATGCCTGTATGGAATCCGGCCAGGGTCGTGACGATCTTCATGACCGACCCCGGAGGATATGCACCTCTCATGCTCCTGTTCTCCAGTGGGTGCAAGGGGTTATCGATGATCTGCTTCCACTGCTGGGCAGTCATGGACGTGGCGAAGATGGCAGGGTCGAACCCGGGGGTGCTCTCCATGACGAGGACCTCGCCGGTGGTGGGGGCCATGGCAACGACCGCACCCGCCCTGTCACCCAGGCCCTGGCTGGCAATGGCCTGAAGCCCCTGATCGATGGTGAGCTTGATATCCTTGCCCGGGGCCGGTTCATCCTCTCCGAGCACCTTGACCCTGTGCCCCCTGGCATCCACCTCAAAGACCCGTCTTCCCTTGTCCCCCCGCAGTGTATCTTCATAGACCTGCTCGATCCCGCTCTTGCCTATGAGATCTCCCGGCGCATAGTCATCTTCGTCGTCCTGGTTCTCGATCTGTTTCTTCGAGATTTCACCGATGAACCCCAGCACATGGCAGCCAAGTGATTGATAGAGATACTCCCTCTCCGGGATGGTCTCTATGGAGACACCCGGCAGATTGAAGATCTGTGTCTCGATCTTTGCGACCTGCTCAAAGGTGATATCCCTGGCCACGTTCAGTGGATCATAGGGTTTGCTTTTACCCTGCATAATAGCCAGCTGGATCTCTGAGGGCTGCTTGTTCAAGAGCGGAGCAAGTCGTTCGGATATCTCCTTGGGATTGGAGATGTCCTCAGGCAGCACCATGACATTGTAGGCAGGCCTGTTATCGGCGAGCACGACCCCTGTCCTGTCCAGAATCTTTCCCCGGGCCGCGGGCACTGAAATGATGCGGATACGGTTGTTCTCGGAGAGCTCCTCATAGTATGAGCCCTTGATTATCTGCATGACAAAGAGCCGCATGATCAGAATGCCGAGGAGAACCAATACGAAGATGATCAGGTACAACGACTTCTTCTTGAGTTCTTCATCCAGTTGCGGGTTGGTGATGTTATGCGTCATAGGCTTTCTTAAGGCGGTCGACGAGGACCACCATCAAGGGACTCATGAGCCCGGTGAGTACCGCACTTGCTGAGAGAAACATGAGTTCTGTCTGAGTCAGGTTCAAATCCATGGAGACAACCAGTGCAGAGGCGGAAAGTATATAGATAACCATGGCAAGGATGAGCTGGGTGAGGATGTTCTCCATATAGATGACGCCTTTGAGGAGATCGACGACGAGGAAGGTGCACAGATAGATCATGGGAACAAGGCCCGGCCGGGCTCCGGAAAAGGCCTGGAGTATGATCGATGCGACCATGACAAAGGCAAGCCCCTCCGAGAAGCCCAGGTAGATGATGATACCGATGATCATGCCGATGAAGAGATCTATGCGCAGCCCGCTCCCTATGTCCGGGACAAGAACGGTCTCGATGAAAACCGCCAGAAAGATGATGCCCAGAAGACTAATCTGTGTTCGCAGCATGAAAACCCACCCCGAACACACCCTCGATCTTTGACATCTC
>DATKLV010000406.1:0-4257 GCA_035542255.1 Desulfomonilia bacterium
CTATACAACCCCCGAAGTGATAGCAAGCGATCTCAAGGGTACCATCCATGCCGCCAACATAGACCTCAAGGCCTTCACCGAGAACTTCTATAAGAAGCTGTGCTCGGCCAGGCTCGCCCCGGTGCTGGATGCCATCCAGGCCTACCATGACAACGGCATCTGGATAGAGATCACAACGCTTCTCATCCCGGGCGAAAACGACTCGGATGAAGAGGTGCGCGACATCGCCTCTTTCATCAGCTCCATAAGCCCCGACATCCCCTGGCACATCAGCAGGTACTATCCCCGCTACAAATATGATGCCGCACCTCCCACCCCGGTCGCAACCATCGAGCGTGCCTGTGAAATCGGATTGAGCGAAGGGCTGCACTTCGTGTATAGTGGAAACGTCGTGGGCCATGAAGGGGAGAATACGTATTGCCCCAACTGCAAAAAGATGATCATTGCGCGCAGAGGCTACTTCATCGAGCGCCTCAACATGAAGGGCGATGCCTGCGGATTCTGCAGCCACAAGATCCCGGGGAGATTCCAGTAGCTCCCCCATAAGGAAGAATATGCCGACGAGAAAGAACATTGCGAAAAAGGATTTGGCAACCAAGGCCCGCTCCGGGTGGGAGATCCTCCAGGGAAAAGAAGGGATGATCGAGTCGTACTGCCGCGAATACCTGGCCTTCCTGTCCCAGGTAAAGACCGAGCGCGAGGCTGTAGGCTACATCATGGCCAAGGCCTCCCGCGACAAGGGTCTCGTGGTGTTCGAGAACCGCGGCAAGGCCGTTGCCCTGTGCCGGGTAGGATCACATCCGCTCGAAGCAGGGGTCAGGATAGTGGTGGCGCACATAGACAGCTCCAGGCTCGACCTCAAGGCCAATCCCCTCTACGAGGACATCGAAATCGCCATGCTCAAAACTCATTACTACGGCGGGATCAAGAAGTACCAGTGGCTGGCGAGGCCCCTGGCACTGCACGGTGTGGTGGTCAGGGAGGACGGGGAGCAGGTCAGGGTCGTCTTCGGCGAAGATCCTGCCGAGCCCTGTCTGACCATAGAAGACCTGCTGCCCCATCTTTCCGGCAAGGCCCAGTCGGGCAAGAAGATCGAAGATGTTTTCCTGGGTGAAAAGCTCAACCTCATCTGCGGTTCCATGCCCGATCTCAAGGCCAAGGATGAGAAGGTAAAGCGCCGCATCCTCGCACTGCTCAACAAGAAGTACGGGATCACGGAGCAGGACTTTGTTTCCGCCGACCTTGAGGTGGTGCCGTCAGGGCCTGCCCGGGAAGTGGGCTTCGACGGGTCCATGATCGGTGCCTACGGCCAGGATGACCGTATATGCTCCTGGGCCGCCTTCAGTGCCGTGTCCGATGCGCGCAACGTTCCCTGCACCACGATCGCGCTGCTGGTCGACAAGGAAGAGATCGGCAGCGACGGCAACACAGGGGCCAAGAGCATCTTCATCGAGGAGGTCCTCTGGTCCCTGGGTGAGAGACTCAAGCAGGACATAAAGCCTTCGCGCATCCTGTTCAGGAGCAAGGCCATCTCCGGAGACGCCAACGGAGCGCTGGACCCGGACTATCCCGAAGTGCATGAGAAGACCAATGCCGCCCGCATGGGTTACGGCGTCTGTGTCACCAAGTTCACCGGCTCCCGGGGCAAAGTCGGCGCCAGTGAGGCTCATGCCGAGTACATGGGCTGGCTCAGGTCCATCCTGAACCGGAAACGTATACCCTGGCAGACGGGTGAGCTGGGCAAGGTGGATGAGGGCGGCGGAGGGACCGTGGCAAAATTTCTGGCCGAGTACGGTATGGATATCGTCGATGTCGGGCCGGCGCTGCTTTCCATGCATGCACCCTTCGAGCTTGCATCCAAGGTGGACTGCTACTCCACCTACCTGGCCTTCAAGGCTTTCATGGAGGAGACATGAAGGAAAAGAATCTTACCCACATGGGATCGCTGCTGGGAGGTGTCGTCCACAACCTCAATACACCGTTGATGTGGGTCATGGGCAGGGCCCAGCTCCTCCAGACGAGAAACGAGAGACTTGAGTCGTTGAAGGACCTTACCGCAGACGACCTGGCCAGGATCAAGGAGAAGAACGATAAGGACATCACCTCGATCCTCGAGGGGGCGGAGAAGATCGACTCCATCCTGAAAGGCATAGGTTACAAGATACAGATGGTCAACGAGGGGTACACCTCTGTTGAGCTCAGGGAATTCCTGGAGATGGAAGTGAACTTCCTCATGGCCGACATGCACTTCAAGCACGAAACGAAGCGCGAGATCCAGTACGGTCCGCGCTCCTACTATGCCAAGGTGGATTACAATGCCCTCTCGGGCGCGATCTGTGGGACCATCAACGCCATGATGGGGCACTCGGAGAAGAGCCGCACCATAAGAATATCACTGGACAACGGCATCATACACCTCGTCTGTCCGGAAGTGAAGCTGAACGACGACGTGCGAGCTGAAATAGAATCGGCCTGCAAGGGCCTCATGCCTGCCGCCGATGTCCTCCTGGATGATACGGACGGCCTCATAGTCACGATTGCCCTGAAGGAAGTCTGATGCCCTCCTACCGGGACATCCCCTGCCCGAACTGCGGGCATGGCGTCATGGTTTACCTCAGCCCTGTTCCCACGGTGGATGTCATCATCGAGTACGAAGATGGGGTCGTGCTCGTACTCAGAAAGAATCCTCCGCCAGGATGGGCCTTGCCGGGTGGGTTTGTGGACTATGGAGAGACAGTGGATGCAGCGGCCCTGAGAGAAGCCGGGGAGGAAACGAACCTCGATCTGACAGATCTGAAGATGTTTTCCGTATACTCCGACCCGGCGCGCGATGCCAGGATGCACACCATCACCACGGTATTTATTGCGCAGGGTCACGGTCATTTAAAGGGGGGTGACGATGCATCGCAAGCCCGGGTGTTTGATCCGGGCAGTCTGCCCGAGCTTGCCTTTGACCACGCACAGATCCTGGCGGACTACCGGGCATGGAAACAGGGCAAGGAAGTGGGGCTTGCCTTTAAAAAATGAAAGATAAGAAAGAGGTCTTTCTCATCGACGGCAGCTCGTACATCTACCGGGCGTTCTATGCCATGAGGAACCTCTCCACCTCCAAGGGCATGCCTACGAACGCCGCCTACATCCTTGCCAGGATGCTCCTGAAGCTCATCAAGGACAAGAAGCCTGAATTCATGTGTTTTGTCCGCGACGCGAGGGGCCCGACAAAGAGACACACCATGTACGAGAAGTACAAGGCCACCCGCCAGGCCATGCCCGAGGCGCTCCAGATACAGATCCCGTACATTTTACAGATCGTCGAGGCCTTCGGCATACCCACCCTGATGAAAGAGGGGCAGGAGGCCGACGACCTCATTGCCGAGGCGGCGCGCAGGTTCAAGAAGGACGCCCGGGTGACCATCATAACCGGCGACAAGGACCTCATGCAGCTCGTGGATGAGGATGTCACGGTGTGGGACACCCTCAAGGACAAGGTCTACGACCGGGAGGGGGTGCACGAGAAGTACGGCGTCTATCCGGAGTATATGGCGGACCTGCTCGCCATCATGGGCGACAGCTCCGACAACATCCCGGGCGTGCCGGGCATAGGCGAGAAGGGTGCTCTGGAGCTCGTCACCAAGTTGGGTCATGTCCCTGAGATCATCGAGCATGCCTCCAAGATCGAAAACAAGAGGGCCAGGGCCGCCTTAGAGGGCAATGCGGACATGGCGCGGTTGAGCCTCGACCTCGTCCGGCTCGACCATGATGTGGCCATCGACATCGATTACGGTGATATGCGCATGAAGGCTATGGATGCGGACAGGCTATCAGCCATTTTCAAGGAGCTCGAATTCCGGGCCCTGCAGGCCGAGCTTGCAGCAGACATACCCAGGGAGAAGGCTGTTATCGAAGGCAGGATCGAGATCGCCTGCAGCGTCCCCGTGTCGGGTGAGGCGGGGTTCTATGTGATGAATGGGGCCTGCTCGGCGGTGACCCATGGGGATGCCACCTCGGTGTGCCTGGAAGAAAGTGCCTGCCTTGATCCGCTGATGCGCCGGCAGGCAAGGCTTGCCGTGCACAATGCCAAGGAGGCGCTGGTGGAGGCAATGTTAAGGGGCATTGAAACAGGCTCCGAAATCTTCGATACCATGCTCGCCGCATACTGCATCGATGCGGCATCGGGCGAGACCTCGCTGGAAGACCTGGCCAGGTCCTACCTCGACAGGTGCATCCACCGCACCAAAGACCTGCTGGGAGCAGGCA
>DATKLV010000407.1:0-4183 GCA_035542255.1 Desulfomonilia bacterium
CAAAGCTCACCCAACCAGGAGCGCTTTGGCAAAGGGGCTATCGAAGGGGTACTCGGCCCGGGTGCGTCGAACAACTCGACGCTGGGTGGTAGCCTGATTACCACCGTCTCTTTCGGAATCCCGGCGAGTGTTTTCATGGCCATCCTCATGGGTGCTTTCATTATGCATGGGGTCGTTCCCGGTCCTGACATGCTCAGACCCGAGGCGAAGGGAGGACATCTCGGGCTCACATACTCCTTTGTCTGGATTACCGTCGTTTCTAACCTGATCACCGTAGGCATGATCTTTCTGTTCCTGAAACAGCTCGTCAAGGTGACGCAAGTACGGGGCAGCCTACTCATCCCCTTTATCCTGATGCTCATATACCTGGGCGCGTTTGCCGAAAAGAATGCCTTCCCTGACCTGATTCTGGTCTTAATCTTTGGCACCTTTGGCTGGGTGCTGGAAAAGCTCAAGTGGCCAAGACCACCCTTGATTCTCGGGCTTGTGCTCGGTGGGCTGGCCGAGAGCAGGCTCTTCCTATCCATGGGTAATTACGGTCTCGCCTGGCTCTGGCGTCCCACAGTGATGCTCCTCATAGCGCTCACGTTGTTCGGCGCTTTTTATCCGTTTATAAAAAGCAGGTTGCAGAAAAGGAAACTGCGCAGGGCCGAACTGGCTCTCGGTGTCCCGGGGAATGTGGAGGCGACGGTAAGACCGAAAGCAAAGATCAACAAATGGTCTGTGATCTTTGCTCTGTTCCTCGTTGCGATTATTGCGCTCGCTCTCTGGCAGAGCAGGAAATTTAATTTCAGGGCTGGCCTGTTTCCCTGGGCGATAGGTTTCCCATTACTTGCGCTTGCACTTGCGCAGTTTGCACGGGAGCTTACGGGGAAGGCCGGCGGCCGGCCGCTGGGACGGCCGGTTGAAGATGGGGAACCCGAGATTCCACCGAACGTGGTCAGGCGCAGGACAGCCGGCATGTTCGGCTGGATCGTCACGTACTTTGTGGCTATCTGGCTACTCGGTTTTCCAACAGGCAGCGCAGTCTGCAGCTTTGTCCAGCTTAAATTTGCGTCAAAGGAAAAGTGGCTTATGACCATACTTCTCACCGCAGGTCTCTGGGCCTTTGTCTACCTATTGTTCGAGCAGGCGCTTCATGTCCCCTTTCCGGATGGGTATCTTTTTGAGCTGCTCGGCTGGGTTGAGTGACGAGAGGGCCGCGAACACCCGCAAGCGGAGGAAGCGGATAGGAGGATTCCGTGGCAAAGGAATTCAAAGTGATCGGCAAAAAAGTGGAAAGGGTGGATGCCTTCGAGCGGCTCACTGGTGAGGCGAAATATGCATCGGATATCTATCTTCCAGGCATGCTCTACACAAAGATTCTCCGAAGCCCCCATCCGCACGCAAGGGTCAAGAAGATCGACGCGTCGAGGGCACAGGCTCTTTCAGGAGTGAAGGCAATCCTTACGCCGGCAGATGCTCCTGATTTCGCTATCCATAAGAGAGAAACCGCCCCCTTCTTCCAGATGCCGGTTCTCGCGAGCACTGCGCGGTACGCGGGCGACGAGATCCTCGCGGTTGCAGCCGTGGACGAAGAGACTGCAGTGAATGCGCTCGAGCTGATCGACGTTGATTACGAAATTCTTCCGTTTGTGCTTGATGCCGAAGAGGCTGTCAAATCAACAACTCCAAAGCTCTACCCTGAAGGCAACGTGATCCAGGAAGCCGCTGATACCATCATCCGTGGTGATGTTGAAGAGGGATTCAAGCAGGCTGATGTAATACTTGAAGAGAAGTATCAAACGCATCTTGTTCAACACACCACAATGGAACCAAGGATTGCTGTGGCTGCCTGGACCGGCAGGAGGCTCACACTCTGGGACTCTCACAAGAACCCGTTCCGCGTGCGAACCGACGTTGCCCGGGCTCTGGGCATCAAAGTAAATCAAGTAAAGGTCCTGACCCCTTACATCGGCGGAGACTTCGGTGATAAGGCCTTTGTAGAAAGGTACCATATCATTGCTGCCCTTCTCGCGAAGAAGACAGGGCGGCCGGTCCGGATCGAGTACACGAGAGAGGATAATTATCTTTCAGCTCATCATCGCTATCCCACTACCTGGTATCTCAAGTACGGCGTGAAGAAGGACGGAACCCTGACGGCCATACAGGTAAAGCTTTATGCGGATCTTGGTGCTTACTACCACCTGGACGGTGCCAACGCTTCCCTGGAAACGCCGAAGTTCGTCTATCGATGCCCCAACGTCAAACTCGAAGGTTACAATGTTTTCACGAACAAGCCTGAGGGCGGCCACATGCGCTGTGTCGGCCATCCGGCCGCGATGTTCCCTCAGGAGGTGCATATAGATCGTTTGGCAGAGAAACTGGGGATGGACCCGCTTGCCTTCCGCCTTAAGAACTGTGCGCGGAAAGAGGATGGTGATCAGGACAGGAAATTTCCTTTTGCCAGCATCGGGCTCGAGGATTGTGCTGCGCTGGCTGCGGAGCGGATCGGCTGGCAGAGCAACTGGAAGAAGGCAGGGTCAAGTCCAGGACCTGTGAAGAGGGGTTTCGGTGTGGCCTTCCATGCGTGCCGTCACGGTGGGATCAGCGCACCCATGTCTGCCCAGATCAAGCTCGATCCTGACGGCACGGCTGAACTCTTGAGTGGCCTCAACGACAGCGGAGGCTGGCAGAAGACGACCATGGCCATGATTGCAGCTGAGGAACTGGGAGTACCGTTCGAGGCTGTCCGGGTGACGACGGGCGACACCGATGCGACCACTGACACAGGGCCTCCCGGCGGAAGCCGTGGTACGACCAGCGCGGGCCTTGCGGTGATCGCTGCTGTCAGGGATGCCAAGAGCCAGCTCCTGGAGGTTGCAGGCGAGCTCTTAAAGAAAAAGAACGAGGATCTCGAAATCAGGGACGGGCAGATCTTTGTGAAGGGAGAAAACCGATCGATCCCGTATAGGGAGATTCTCTCAAAGGCGCCCAACCCTATCATAGGTCGTGGTACTGGCAAGCCTCCTCAGAATGTGGCCCTGCTCACCTTCGGTGTCCATTGCGCTGAAGTGGCGGTGGATACACGAACGGGTAAGATCCAAGTCCTGCGACTGATTGCCGCCCATGATGTGGGGCGCGTGATCAATCGCCTCGGCTGCGAGAACCAGATACAGGGCGGAGCCGTGATGGGAATGGGCTTCGGCATGCTGGAAAGGCAGTATGTCGACGGTCAGACGGGCATCTGCGTCAACCCCAATCTTGTTGATTTCAAGATACCATCGATCCTTGATGTGCCGACAGTAGAACCGGTCATTGTGGAGCCTGACGACCCGTACGGACCGTTCGGTGCGAAAGGAGTTGGCGAGCCTCCTTACAGCATCCCCACACCGGCTATTGCCAATGCCATCTACAATGCTGTCGGCGTCAGATGCAATGAGATCCCGATCAACATCCGCGCGGTGCTCGACGGACTGAAAAAGAGTTAACGGCAGAGCATCTCCGGCCCGCAGCTGAAATGAGGCGGTCTGCAACCGGTAGCGTATAACTCGTAACCCGTAGCCAGCAACGTACGACGGGGCTTTGCTCCCGTTGTGTTGACATCGTTTTCACCCGTATTAGATAATGAGATGATGCCTCCGATATCTATCCCCGCCCTCCTTGAACGGATAGGAAACCTGCTCGACATGAAGGGGGAGAACCCTTTCAAAGTAAGGGCCTATCACAACGCCGCAAGAGCGCTGTCAGAAGTCGAGGACCTGGACGCGGTTATAAAAGCCGGGCATCTGAGAGAGATAAAGGGGATAGGGGATGCTATAGCGACGAAGCTGGAAGAATATGTAAAGACGGGCAAGATGACATACTATGAGGAGCTTACCAAAGAGATTCCTTTGAGCCTCCTTGAATTACTTCAGATCCCCAATCTGGGCCCGCGCAAGATCAAAGTCCTCTATGATACCCTCGGCATCACAAACGTCGGAGAGCTCGAGTACGCGGCCAAGGAAAATCGGCTTGCATCTCTCTTCGGATTCGGGGCCAGGACTCAGGAGAAAATTCTTGAAGGCATCGAGTTTATCAAGAAGCACAAGGGTGAATTCCTGCTGGGTGATAT
The DNA here is from genome assembly GCA_035542255.1 of Desulfomonilia bacterium. GTDB lineage: Bacteria > Desulfobacterota > Desulfomonilia > UBA1062 > UBA1062 > MWEI01. The sequence goes on from DATKLV010000407.1 coordinate 4,094, forward strand.
CTATCCCCTGGCGATGAAGATTAAGGAAGGGTTCGACAAGATCACCAGTCCTGAGATGGTGGAAGTCTGCGGCAGCATCCGGAGGCGAAA
>DATKLV010000408.1:0-6844 GCA_035542255.1 Desulfomonilia bacterium
TACAAACAGGAACAGGGAGTTTCGAACACTTTCCGATGTCAGGGCCAGACGGGCAGTCTTTTCCTTGTTTGTCTTTTCCCTGTGCAGATCAATCTCGATCAGTAATTTTTCAAACAATGGTTGGAATCGGAGGCAATCTTCTGCAGGGCCATCGCTTGCTGACCTTTGAGCACCATCTCCATGACTGTCTGATTAACGGATTTCAGTTGTGTCAATATTGCCCTACATGGAGCAGTTGCATCTGGAAAACTCGTCTTGATTCGATTATCTACCAAGGCAAGCGAACTTTCATATTTCGAAGCAAGGGTCTCGATCTTTTCCAGGTCCTGTTCCCGGTTGATTTGCTGGAGGATACCCTGGGCGGCTGCAACATCGCGGATGAGTTCGAACAACCGGGTATCGCCGGCAACGGTTTCTTTCAGCTCTCCGGAGAGAGTTCCGGCTGAGTGCTGCATCAGCAGGAATAGTACTGCTATGGTAATAAGGGTCCCTCCCACCCCTCCGATTGTCAAAGTATAGAGCTTTAAACGTATGGATAAGCGATGTGTACTCATAGGACCCTCCGGAGCGCTATAATTTAATTCAAATAAGCAAGAACCCAGGCCTTAGTTTATTAGGAGAAGCTGATCGTTCGTCATATGCAGGTGGTCCTGCGAAAGGAGCTCTTTGGTGTGGCCGGCACACCCGGACACCAGCATTACCGGAATCAGAAACAGGTGCATGCCCTTCAGAACACCCATGTAGTATCCTCCTTTTCCCGCGACAGGTCGGACCCTGTACCTGCACGAGTCACCTTAAACAGGCTCATCATGCCACAACTGTCGCGACAAGTCGTATCTGGAGGCTGATGAGATCATATACCAGGTGATACCCCAGGTGCTCGAAAAAGCGGCTTGATCCATAGAGCACCCCCCAGCGCGTGCGGTCGATATCGAAATGGGTCTCGATCTTCACTTCGCCGTCCATGAGGGGGCTCACATTTGCAAAGAACTCCAGGTCATTCTTCAGTCCCCGAAGCTCGAAGATCCCCTGCACCCTGAAATTGGGCAGGCTCGACGGAATCTCTTCTATCTGCCGGGCGGATGTGATCGTGAAGGAGGCCCTGGGGAACAGTCTGACAAAAAAGAAATCCTCGGACTTCAGGTGCGCCGTCAGTTGGGGATGAAGCGGGTCGCCCTTAAGATCGATATCTTCGATGGATGTCATGTCTATCTCAAAATAACCTTCTATACTGCTATTTTTGATGCCGAACTCTCCTGAGTTCAACCGCACGTTACCGTGGTGCGTCGTGCTCCTGTTACGCCCGAGCCAGCGGATGACGCTCTGCTCGCAATCCACTGTGTAACGGGTATCTTCCTGGGGGATCGAAGGTTCGACACGTCCAAGAATTCCCACGTCTTCACCTTCGAGCTCGTAGCCCAGGGCCTTGAAGCCTAAGAGACCTCCCCTCAGCACGCTTACATTGAGGTATCCCGCACCGGCGAGCTTCTCTGCAGCCGTTGCAGCTTCCAGGGATTTGTCGCTCGACCCGTAAACTACTATCTCCCGGCTTTTTTCGGGTATCAGCCGGGCGATGTTTTCCAGAAAGACTATCTCGTACACGCATATGTTCATCGCACCCGAAAGATGGACAGCCCTGAAGTGTTCATCCACCATCGTATCGATGAGGACGATGGACCTTTGTTCTTTCAGCCAGTCATTTAAGACCTGGGGCGAGATCATCTTGATACCCATAGCTTGAACCTCCTGCCTCATGATAATGCACATACAGTGACAATCAAGGGGCGACAGGCTGTTGCCCAAATGGCTTTATGGACATGAACTAGAAAAGAGATTCTTCACTTCGTTCAGAGATGGCAATGATAATATTCTGTTAACATGTCATCCTGAGCGTAGCGAAGAATCTCAAGTATTTGGGCAGCAGTCCTGCTGGACCCGGCATCAGGTTATACCTTATAGCATACTTTTTACCTTTGCCTTTTTTCCGGAGGTAATAGTATGATCCGGCCACAAACGCTTGAGAGGCGTGTAATGACGCACCTGGGAGAACGATGCAGAAGGTATATATCCTCGATACGAACACCCTGATAGAAAACCCGGACTGTCTGGATGTATTCAGGAACGGACAGGAGAACAAGGTCATCATCCCATACTCGGTGATCATGGAGCTCGACCGCCTCAAGACAAGGCCGGATCTGAACCATATCATTGCGGTCGTCGCAGACAGACTTGAGCATGACCAGGGGTTCGAGGTCATCCACATCCCCGGCAAGACATATTCGGTGGGTAAGACGAACGACGATGACATCCTGGAGGACATACGCTATGCCTTTGTCCATGCCCAGGAGTATTTCGGCCCCCTGGAGCCCGTCGTGGTGTCCAATGACAAGATGTTCCGGGTGAGGCTCAACTGTGAGGGGATCAAGTGCCAGGAGTACAAGGATTCGAAGCCGTTCCAGTCACTGTCGCAGCTTTACACGGGCTTTGCCGGGCATGGAGACGACAAGATCGCCAACTGCTTGTGGTGGGACCACCAGAACAAGCTCTGGTTCGAGGGTACCGGCATGCCGGTCGACTATGAGCACAACCCCTGGAGCGTCAAGCCGAGGAATGTCTACCAGAACTGCGCCATGGAACTTATGCTTAGCAAAAATATCGATGTAGTGACGCTCCAGTCCGAGGCAGGGTTCGGTAAAACCCATATAGCCCTTTCCTGCGCCTTTGAGCTCGTGCTCCAGAAGCCCAAGGAGTACGGCAAGATCATCGTCTTCAAGCCCGTGGTCGAAATCGGCGAACGCCTGGGCTTTCTGCCCGGGGACGAGAAGGAGAAGCTGGCCCCCTACATGCGGGGCATCACCGACCTGATCCTTAAGCTTCACTCCCAGCGCCCGGCAAATGCGCTGTTCACAGACCCCAAGGCGGAGAAGCCCGAGCTGAACCCGAAGAAGATCGAGATCATAAGCCTGAACTTCATCCGCGGGATGAACATCGAAGATGCCATCGTCATCATCGATGAGGCACAGAACATTACCCGCTACGAGACCAGAGCGCTTCTGACACGCATGGGAGAGCACGTGAAATGCTTTGTCCTGGGCGACACCAACCAGGTGGACCACCCCTATCTCAATGCCTACAACAACGGCCTCAATTGGATCGTCACCAAGTTCAAGGGCCACCGCAACTACGGCCACCTGGTCCTCAAGGGCAGCAAATCCCGCGGGCCCATCACCGACCTGGTCCTGAAGACGAACTTGTAAGAGAGATGATATCCCTTCGGTCAAGATGACCTGGGATCCCCTTCACGAGTGCATGTTGACTTCATGCACAGCCGGCTTATCATTTTGATATCATGCAGGTAAAAATGCCGAAAATGATCCGGATGCCGCATCGATAACGGAGATGCCATGGAGAACAGAGATTTGAAGGGTCTCATCGAAACCTTCTTCACCTGCAACAAGAAAGAGGTCATGCAGATCCTGATCGAGTTCCTCGATACCCTGGAGGCGGAAGAAACGCTCACCGCCATCGAGCCCATGAGCAGGAATTATGAGACAGCCCAGTCGAATCCCGAGATCAACGTCATCCCCGGGAACCTCAAGGATGCACGAGATGCCGTGTTCCCGTTCTTCTGGGGCACCGACGGCTGGAACTCGAGATTCCATCTGGAGAACGTCAAGGGACCGGCCAACTATGCCTCTCTGATCGGTTCCTTTGCGTGCCTGCTTAAAAACCCGAACCTGTGCGTGGACACCTACAGCCAGCGCTCCAACGAGCTGGAGCTCAAGGCCATAACGACTCTGGCAAACATCGTGTTCTACCACACCAGGAATCCCTGGGGCATATTCACCATGGGCGGGACCATATCCAATCTGTACGGCGGGAAGATCGGCATTGAAAAAGTATTGCCGAACGCCATGAAAACAGGGCTTGCAGGCAGTAGGCTTGTCGGCATCGTATCCCAGGCCGCGCACTATTCCAATGCGACCCTGGCAGGATGGCTCGGCATCGGCACGGACAACCTCATAACCATCCCCACGGATGATGCCTGCAGCATGGACCTCGATCTCCTCGAAGCCGAGCTGGACAGGCTCTATGCGGGAAAAGCTCTGGTTGCCTTTGTCATTGCCACGTTCGGGAGTACCGATGCATTCGGCATCGACGACATTGCGGGCATCAGGGAGATCATCGACACAAAATCAAAACAGTACTCCGTCCCTGCACCGCAGCTTCATGTCGATGCAGCCGCCGGGTGGCCGCTGAGCTTCCTCAACGAGTATGATGCGGAGGAAAACGCATTCAAGCTGAATAAAGAGGTGCTCTCTGAGGTGATGAAGATCAGGGAAAAGACAATGTGCATCCGGTATGCAGACTCCGTTACCATCGATTTCCACAAGATGGGGTGGGGCCACTACCCGTCGAGCGCCTTCATCGTCTACAACAGGGATGATATCAACCTGCTCTTCAGGAGCATGGAACAGGTCCCCTATTTTTCCGAAGCGGATTACCGGCACGACCCTGCCCTGTTTACCCTTGAGACATCGAGGCCCGGCATAGGCCCGTACTCGGTCATGGCGTCCCTGAACGGGATCGGCCTCAAGGGTTACCAGATGCTCGTGGCCCATTCCCTCGAGATGACCTCCTACGCCAAGAGACAGATCGAGAAGCTCGAGTACTGCAAGGTGCTCAACCTGAAATGCCTGGGGCCCAGCGTGGTGTGGTGGGTCCTGCCGAAGGGAAGGAACGCGAAAAAGATATATCATAATTTCATCAATGGCAACCTGAGACAGGAAGAATACAAACGCTACTTCTCCGAGGTACAGCACCTCTTTGAGAAGCGGAAGTCCGCAATGGACCCAAAGAAAGATGCCCGGCTCAGCTTTACCACTTGCATGGGCTACCTGCCGGGCGGGGTTGCCATGCCTGCCTGGAAGGCCGTTTTCTTCAATCCCAAAACCGATACCGATGTGGTAAGACAGATCATCCAGAGTATGGAAGAGCTGTAATTGATGTTGAACATGGAGGGGGTACTATGCGCGACAGGTACCGGTTCTGGGGCGAATCGACCGCCTTTCTGGCCCTTTTCCTCGACAACCTCGGGGTGCTCGTCTTCCTGAGCTCGATCCTGATATTCACCTTCAACTATCCGGCTGACATAATCCTGAAGCGAATGATACCCGGCACCGCCATGGGTGTCCTGTTCGGCGACCTCGTCTATACCTGGCTCGCAATCCGGTTGAATAAAAATACGGGCCGTACGGATGTCACGGCCATGCCGCTGGGCCTCGACACCCCTTCATCCATAGGCCTGGCCTACGCCGTCATCGGACCGGCCTATGTGGCCACGCACGACGCCCAGCTCACCTGGCACATCGGCATGGCAACGCTGTTCATGATCGGCATCGTCAAGGTCATCACCTCATTCTTCGGCGGACTCATGCAGCGCATCATCCCCACTGCCGGGCTCCTGGGGTCCATAGCCGGGGTGGGCCTCATGCTCCTGGGCTTCCTGCCCTTGATCGAGATCTTCAACGAGGTCGTGGTGGGCATGGTTGCCCTCGGGCTCATCTTCTCCGTGCTCCTGGGCAGGCTGGAGCTCCCCGGCAGGGTCCCCGGCGTTCTGGCGGCAGTGCTGCTGGGCACTGCCCTGCATTTCATCCTGGGGTATGGCGGTTACCTCCCCGAATTCGTCAAACCGTCATTCGAGATGAGCCTGTGCCTGCCGGTCTTCTCAACAGGCTTTCTCAAGGATCTGCCGAGGGCGGTCCAGTATCTCCCCCTCGCTATTCCCTTCGGCCTCCTGACCATCATCGGCGGGATCAACAACACTGAGAGCGCCCGCCTGGCCGGAGACGGATACAAAACCAGAGACATCCTCCTGACCGAGGCTCTGACATCGCTGCTGGCCGCCTTCTTCGGCGGCGTGGCGCAGACGACGCCCTATATCGGTCACCCTGCCTACAAGAAGATGGGCGCCACCTGGTGGTATACGCTGCTCACCGGGCTGCTCGTGGGCCTGGGCTCCCTGGTGGGGCTGCTCTCCCTCGTCGTGGGCCTGATACCACGTGCGGTACTGGCCCCGATCTTCATGTTCGTCGGATTCGAGATCGTAAGGCAGGCGTACAAGGAGGCCCCTCCCGAGCATTCCGAGGCGGTAAGCTTCAGCTTCCTGCCGGTCGTCGCGAGCCTGATCATGATCGTCCTGGGCCAGTTCCTGGGTGCGGCAGGCATTACTTCCGACAAGCTCCCGGTGAGGCTCTCCACCATGCTCCAGACGCTCACCGTACTCAGCAACGGATTCATCATGACGGCGCTTCTGTGGGGAGCCATGGCGGCCTTCGTCATCGACCGCAGGCCCAGGATGGCGGCCCTGTATGCCCTCTCCTGTGCGGCATGCACCCTCTTCGGTATCATCCATTCCATCCTGCCGACAGGTGAGGTCTATCTGCCCTGGAAGGCCGCATCAAACTTGCATTACACCATTGCGCTTTCCTATGCCGTTCTCGCCGGGATATTCCTGACTGTCCGCAGCAGCCGTGATGTGCAGGGCTTGTGACGGATAAGCATACTGAGAAAACTCTTGTCTTGAAGCGAAATACCTGTATGATCAGGTCATGGAATCAATCAATTCACCACGGGGAGGCATGTACTAAGGCATATCATTTCCTTTACAAGGGGGGGTACAAATGGACAAGTCTGTTCATGGCGGAATGGATACCCAGGGATATTCTTTGCTGGAGAACCCTTACCTTATTCCTTTCAGGCGTTCGGACCTGAAGCGGCTGCCTTTTTTCACGTCGATAATCGATCAGAGGCAGTTCATCAATATCATCAACCTGAGAAACTT
>DATKLV010000409.1:0-4980 GCA_035542255.1 Desulfomonilia bacterium
CCAGATCGAGCATAGAAGGCCCTACCATCTCGGCAAGCCTTCCTTCTGATGCAAGCTTGAACCCCACCATCTGGGTGAGCCGGTCCGAGGCATGCACATATCCGATGGCAAAGGCCAGATCAGCCATGCTCTTCGCCTCAATGAAGGGGATTCCAAAGGTGTCTCTCCTTACGGTCACCTGATCCTTGAGCCCGGGCAGGCTCACGGTCCCCTGAGCCGGATCAACCGTATCTTGGAAATGTCTGTTGACCATATTGGTGCAGCCGCCGGTGAAAAGATCTAGGATTACAACAGTGAACATAGAATAATATATGATTCTTTGTCTGCCGTGCAGGAACCAGAGATGCATACTTGAGACCTTCATAGTATTCTCCCCTCATATTCGAGGATACAAAATGCATTTCCTCAAATAAGAATGATCTTGGTTTACCCTATGGTAATGTTTCCCTGCATGTATTTCACGGCCCTGCCGGAGATGATGACCCTGTCGCCTTTATCTTTGCAGTACAGCTCTCCACCGCGCTCTGAGACCTGTAGCGAATGGAGGTCTTTTTTGCCGAGTCTGCCCGCCCAGTACGGAATAAGGGCACAATGGGCCGAGCCGGTTACCGGGTCTTCGTCGATCCCAAGCCTTGGTGCGAAGAACCGCGAGACAAAATCCGATGAGGTCCCCGGCGCAGTGACGATGACCCCCCGGAGATCCACCTTTTTGAGCAGGTCCATGTCCGGTTTCAATGCGAGTATATCGTCTTTCTTGTCATAGACCACAAAATAGTCGGCGGACTTGAGCACTGCTGATGGTCCGGCACCCAGACCTTTGATGAGCTCTTCCGGGGGAGTGCATTGGACGGGCTGCTGGGAGGGGAAGTCCATGGCGAGCATATCACCTGAGCGTTCCACTACCAGCTGCCCGCTCCTGGATTCAAAAATGATCTTCGAGCTCTTGGGATCGAGCTCGTTAAAGATGACGAAAGCCGATGCCTGTGTAGCATGGCCGCACAAGTCGACCTCTTCCACGGGTGTGAACCACCGGATGCGGTAGTTTCCTCCTTCCGGGACAAAGAAAGCGGTTTCGGAAAGGTTGTTCTCACGGGCGATGAGCTGCATGGTCCTCTCATCGATCCATTGTTGGAGCGGACATACGGCTGCCGGATTACCTGAGAACAGTTTGCCCGTGAAGGCATCGATCTGGTAGATAGGGATGTTCATGCCCATAAACCTCCATGGAATTCGTGTCATGAATTACCTCAAAGATCATACAGCCGTACTGCGACAAAGAAGCCGCACGTTCGCCTGCCAAGCCCGGTAATTGTACACCACGGGCATCCGCCCTGCAATGTCAAACGAGTGGAATCAAAATACATAAAAGGGATAAAAAAGGTTACATTTTTAGATGGTCCCATAATGGATCCCATGCAACTAGTTGAATATATTTATAATATCAAATGGCATATCCTTTGCTGCATATCCCGTATAAGCCTTCGGATTTAAAGAGAACAAAAGATCGTAGAGGAAAGGCGGCAACAGGAGACCATGATCTTCGATAAGGAACATCTTGACCGGATTGAGAACCAGAGACGGGAAAGTCCTGAGATCGAGCAGCTCATTGCCCAGCGGGACAAGCTGCTCAGAGAGCATCCTCAGCTCAGGGATCTGCAGGAAGAAGTGGATACTCTTCTCAGCACGACCATTGACCCGGTGGTGAGGCTGGAGATACTCTTCATGCTCTTGGCCGACAAGCTCATGGAGATGAGGAGCGTCTTTACCGAGCTCATGAAGCTGGCACGCACATCCATGAAGGATAATAAACGTCATTGTGTAAAGTAGATCAAGAGAAGACCGCTTATCTAAATAATCTATAAAATATAATTATCTTTCAGGACCTCGATCTTGCTCACTAGGTAATGTTTCCCCACATCTCCTGAAAGGAATACCTTGTTTTTCTGATAGGTGAGTTCCGTAACCCTGACCTCGGTCGTGGTGATTTTTATCACGGGGCAGAGTCTTTTAGAGCTCATCTCGATGAGTTCAGCAAGTTTCTTCTGGGAGGCCCTGTCTTCAGCGATGAGGGCCTTGCGTTGGATGTGTTTCAATGCAACTATATGGCCCTTGTTTGAAGGATTCACGATATCGCCGTACTGGGCTTTGATCTTCTGATAATCTTCCTGGGTTATCAGGGAGAACTGACCATCCAGATAGGACATCGATTCGGGCTGGACGATTGTATGGGCCTTGATCACGATGAAGGTGTTTTCCACCGGCGGCGCAGTTTTCATCGCCTTCATCACATGTTCTTTGGTTGTGAGCTCTATGGTTTTGTCTTTATTCTCCAGGGTTCCGCCGGATCTTGATGTGCATGAGGCAAGAAGGAGAAGCAGTATTCCCACGATGCAGGTAAATCCCCGAAATCTTTTCACGGTCATTCCTCCTCTATCGAATAAGCTGATACATCCCCTGGAAATTCGGGTGGTGCACGACGGCCTGTCCGCGGACGACCCGACCGGCCGCCCTCAATTAGCCCGGGGATTGGTGCAAGATATAGAAGGGGGAGCAAAAATTGTCAAGCAGGCTTGTTTGGACTGGATTAGACCTTAACAATCATAGATACATTGACATGAAAGACGGCATTTTTATGCATAAGACCGAACCCGTTGACCTCAGGCCGCCTTCCGGCGGCAACCCCATCACGGCCGGCAGTACGTGGAGTGCCATGTGGCGCCTTACCTGGCCGATGCTGCTCATCATGGTCATGAATTTCTTTGTCGGATTCACCGACATCTATGTGGCAGGTCTCATAAGCCGTGAGGTGCAGGCCGCCATCGGATATGTCTCACAGCTCTATTTCCTGTTCATTATCCTGGGCAATGCCATCAGCATCGGGACCGTGGCCCTGGTGTCGAGGGCCTTCGGCGCACGTGTCTTCGATAAGGCATCGGAATATGCAAAACAGTCACTGATCTTCGGCCTGGCCGTTTCAATCCTGCTCATGGCCTTGGGCGTCCTCTTTCACGCACCCATTGTGAGAATAGCCGGTTTCCCCCTGGAGATACGCACCATGGCGGAGACGTTTCTCGTTATCTTTTCTTTTGCTCTGGGGTCAAATTACATCCTTATTATAAGCAATGGTATCTTCCGGGCGAGCGGAGAGGTGATGAAGCCGCTGCTTTCCATGTCTGTGTTCTGTGCCGTCAATATATTCCTGGATTTTGCACTCGTTTTCGGCCTGGGTCCTTTCCCGACCCTGGGGTATCCCGGCATAGCCTATTCCACGGCAATTGCAGCCACTGTAAGCATGGTGGTGAACATCTTTTTTTTCAGCTCCGGCAGGTGGAGGAAACTGCTGGGCGACGGCTGGGCACCGAGGAGCGGCACCATTCTGCTGATCGCGAGGCTCGGCTGGCCTGCCTGCCTGCTCCAGATCGCATGGAATGCAGGCACCATCATCCTCTACCACATACTTACCTTGCTCGGCAGCGGCAGCATAACCGCGCTGGCCTCCATAACCAACGGGCTTAGGATTGAGGCGGTCATCTTCATGCCGGCCTTTGCCATGAACATGGCAGCATCGGTCCTCGTGGGACAGAACCTCGGGGCCGGCAATCCAGGGAGGGCAGCCAGTCTGGGATGGAAGATAGCGTTGGCCGCCATGGCTGTCTTGACCCTGCTCTCCGGAATTATCTTCATCCAGGCCGAATTCTTTGCATCATTCCTTTCCCGTGATACCGCCGTCCTCGCAGAGACGGCCAGGTATCTCAGGGTCAACATGCTGTCCGAACCGTTCATGGCCTTAAGTCTAGTGCTCGGAGGGTCTCTTCAGGGGGCGGGGGACACCAAGGGCAACATGTGGGTCATCATCTTCTGTATGTGGGTCATCAGGCTTCCCCTTGCCTACGCACTGGCCATGATGACCGGGCTCGGAGCCTTCGGGGTGTGGATAGCCATGGTCGTCTCCATGTTTTTCCAGGGTGTGCTCATGGCATACCGCTTTCATCAGGGAAAGTGGAGGTCACTGAAGATAGACACTTTGACTGCAGCCGAATAACACTCGCATGACCGTAATTCCGTGATCGGAAAAGGGGGTTTCTCCTGCCGCCGGGTTGACAACACACATGCAGGCATTAGTTATATGTCAAGGTAATTGCCGGATAATCTCCATCCGGAACCTTCTTCACTACTGTTGGTAGAATACCGGGTCGTGTGAAGGCATGCCCGGCTGAGGCAGGCAGAAATCGCGGAGGTCATAACAGTGAACACAGGAACATCCCCGATCTGGCCCTTAGGCGTCTTCTTCAGCTTTGCGGTGATCTTCATCATGCTCATGATGGCGGTTTCCTTCATGCTCGGGCAGAGGCATGCAGGCCGGGTGACCGGTGAACCCTTCGAGTCCGGCATGCCATTGACCGGCGATGCCAGGATACGCTTCAGCATAAAATACTACCTCGTGGCCATGTTCTTCGTCGTCTTTGATGTCGAGGCCCTCTTCATATTGGCATGGGCCGTATCGGTCAGGGAGGTAGGGTGGACCGGATACATCGAGATGGTCATATTTATAGGGATTCTGATTGCCGCACTCGTCTATCTCTGGAAGCTCGGCGCCCTGGAATGGGGAACCCCGAGGCACAAGGCCCTGCGCAGGCCGGGAGTGGGAGAAAAGTCATGAGGTGGTCCTTTTCAAAACAGACAAAGGGTATTTCTTCCCCTGCCCAAGGGGGTGCCTCTCTGGAAGAGGCTCTTAGCAGGAGCCTGGTCCTATCCCGGTTGGAGGACCTCATTGCCTGGGGACGGAAGAACTCCCTATGGCCTTTCAATTTCGGGCTTTCCTGCTGCTATGTGGAGATGGCGACCAGCTTCACGAGCCGCTACGACATCGCCCGCTTCGGTGCCGAGGTTATCAGGGCCTCTCCCCGGGAAGCTGATCTCATGGTCATAGCCGGAACGCCCTTCATCAAGATGGCACCGGTAATCAGGCGGCTCTACGAC
>DATKLV010000410.1:0-6642 GCA_035542255.1 Desulfomonilia bacterium
TCCGGAAGAGCTCGGGCTAAAGGGCTGCAAGGACACGGTCAGCTGCAACGCAGGCGGCGCTTCCACCTCGAACTGCCTGAGGATGGCAGAGCAGTGGATCGAGAACGGCCTCGCCAAGGCAGTGCTCGTCCACCATGTGACGGTCCACTCCGCCATCCCGCTGGTGGACCAGATCAATTTCTTTGCCAAGGCAGGGATCGATCTCCAGTGGGAGTATCCCTTCGGCACCACCTACAACCTCATCATGGGCCTCATGGCAAACCGGTTCATCCATGACAGAGGCTATACCCCTGAAGAAATGGCATCTGTCGTCACTACTCTGAGAAGCTGGGCTTCCCGGGACCCGAACTCGATCCTGTACGGCAAGGAAGTCCCCTCGCCCGAGAAGGTCCTGGCATCCGACCTGCTCAACACGCCGCTGCACAAGAGGGAGAGCAACATCCTGGGCGACGGCGGGTGCGCCATGGTCGTGGTTTCGGCCGAGGACGCAAAGAAAATGAAGCGTCCGGCCGCCTACAAGCTGGGTGAGTCGGTACGTTATTTCAGCGGCACCTGCGTGTTGCGGAATTTTGATCAGGTCTTTGAAGGTTTCACCGTCACGGCCAAGGAAGCCATGGCCCAGGCAGGAATCACCAAGGGTGACGTGAGCCTCTGGAATTGCTACCTCGCCTATCCCATGGTCCATCCCATCATGGCCGAATGCCTCGAAGTGGCTCCCAAGGGTCAGGGCGGCAAGTACTTCCTGGAAGGCCGCATGTCTTTTGGCGGGGATATCCCCTGGTCAACCATCGGCGACGCACCGGGCAGGGGGCACACGGGCTCGGGCGTGAGCGCGGCAACCTATGTGGAGACGGCGCGGCAGCTCATGGGAAAGGCCGGCGAACGGCAGGTTAAAAATTGCAAGTATGTTTTCCAGAACACTGCTGGAGGTTCGGGATTCAACCAAATCTCAACCATCTGGGGAAAGGAGATCTGACATGGATTTCGATATGACCAAACCGGTACCGGAGACACAGCCCTGGTCCGAGAAATTCTGGGAAGGCACGAAGCAGGGCAAGCTCCTCATTCAGTTCTGCAAGGACTGCGGCTCGAACATATTCTATCCCAGGAAATTCTGCCCGGGGTGCTGGTCGGGCAACCTGGACTGGAAAGAGGCCAGCGGCAAGGCGAAGATCTACACCTTCTCCACGGCCTACAGCATGGTGGAGCCGAAATTCATGGACGAGCTGCCCTACACGATAGCCTATGTCAACCTGGATGAGGGAGTGCGCATGATGACCCGGATTGTTGAATGCAAACCCGAGGACATCAAGTTCGACATGAGGGTCGAGGTGGTGTTCCACGAGCGCGAAGGGTTCTTCCTGCCGTATTTCAGGCCGGTGAAGAAATAGGGAGCGGGGTGCACTATGAGCGAATACACAACCATACAGTATGAGATCAAGGGGCCTGTCTGCACCATCACGCTGAACAGGCCGGACAAGTACAACGCCATCAACCGCGAGATGGCCTCCGAGCTCATCGATGCGTTCCGGAGGGTCAGGGATGAGGCGTCCGTAGGAGTGGTGGTGCTGGCCGGCAGCGGCAAGGCCTTCTGCACGGGCGGCGATTTGAGCATCTTCCCGTCCCTGGCCGAGCATACCGAATCCATGAACTGGCTCGCCCATCAGGGTTACGGGGTGGGCAAGGCCATCGAGCTCTGCGAGAAAGTGGTCATCGCAAAAGTGACGGGCCACTGCCTGGCGGGCGGTCTCGAACTGGCGCTCATGTGCGACCTCATCTATGCAAAGGAAACGGCTAAGTTCGGCACAACAGAGATCAACATGGGTATCCTGCCCGGCTGGGGCGGAACGGTGCGCATCGCCCGCGCCATGCCCATCTATCGGGCGCGCGAGATCATCTACAGCGGGCGCAAGGACTTCCTGGCGAAAGATATGTACGAGATGGGTTTCCTCACCCGCGTGTTCACGGACCACGAGTTCGAGGCCAAGTTCGACGAGGTGGTGAAGAACATCTCCTCGAAGAAGATCATCGCGCTGCGCATGGCCAAGGAGGTCATGGGCCGCTCGCTGGAGTGCGGCAGCCTCGACGCTGCGCTGACCCTGGAGCGCAACGCTATCCAGTGGCTCACCTATGCGCCGGACATCCAGGCGGTCATGGACGGTTTCAGGAAGAAGCCCGAGGGCCTGGTCAGCCAGCAGAAGCAGGCGAACATCGCCTCGGACGAGAAAAAATAAGGAGACACCCATGGATTTCTCTTTGACCCAAGACCAGCTAATGATCCAGGAGACCTTCAGGAAGTTCTGCGATAAGGAGCTGAATTACGAATACGTCCGGTGGATGGACGAGAATCTTGATTTCATCCCGGACGAGCTTTGGAACAAGTTTGTGGACCTGGGTCTGTTCTCGGCGGCCATTCCGGAGGAATACGGCGGGCAGGGCCTGGGGTATTTCGACAACATGATCGCCTATGAACAGATCTGCAGGAAGTCCATGTCAGTGGCCCTTGCCACAGGCGTCACCTTCGGTTTCGGGGGACGGTTCATCGGTGAGCTCGGGACCAAGGAGCAGAAGGAGAAATACCTGCCGCTCATTGCGGAGGGCAAATTCAAGACGTGCATGGCCCTGACCGAGCCGGCCGGCGGTACCGACATCCTGGGCGCGCTGTCCACCTTTGCTGAAGACAAGGGGGACCGTTGGGTCATCAACGGCCAGAAGGTGTTCATCACCGGCGCGCACGTGGCGGACTCGCTCATCACGGTGTGCAAGACCGAGAAGGACGCGAAGCGGAGCATGTCCTGGACCACCATCATGGTGCCCCGCGAGTCGCCGGGCGTCACGATCCGCAAGATCGGCAAGATCAGCTGCCACCACTGCGAGAGCGTGGAGATCTTCTATGACAACGTGGAAGTCCCCAAGGAGAACACCATCGGGACCCGCGGCAACGGCTACATGGAGATCATGACCGTGCTCAACCCCGAGCGCATCGGCGTCGCCATGATGGGTGTGGGTATCATCGCCGCCATCTACGAGCACTGCTTCAAGTATGTTCAGGAGCGCAATGCGTTCGGCGGTCCCATCGGCCGCTTCCAGATCCTCCAGAACTACCTGGCGGACATGTACATCAACCTGGAGAACTCCCGGAACCTCACCTACAAATCCGCCTGGCTCTGCGACAACGGCAAGCCCTACCACCTCGAGGCGACCATGGCCAAGCTCGTGGCGGCCGAGGGTGCGCGGCACGCCGGCACGTACGGGGCAGAGATCTTCGGCGGATACGGCATCTGCAACGAGTACCCGGTGTCCATGTTCCTCAGGGACGCCTATCAGATCCAGTTTTCGCCCATCTCCAACGAAATGAGCCGCAACATGCTCATGCAGTTCCAAGGGCTGCCCAAATCCTGGGCATAACGAAAGAACCATGAGGTCGTGAAATGTATACGCTCGGCGACATACCACGAAACGGGGCAGTGAATTTCCCGGACAGGATCGCGGTTGTGTTCGAAGGAAAACGGTACACCTACCGCGAATTCAACAAGCGCATCAATAGATGCGCCCATGCTCTGATCGGGCTCGGGTGCACCAGGGGCGACAGGGTGGCGATCATGGCCGATAACTGCTCGAAGTATCTCGAGGCCTACTTCGCTGCTGCAAAGCTGGGCATGAGCGTCCTGCCCATCAATGTCAGGCTGGGGGATGATGAGATCGCTTACATCGTGGGCGACGGCGAGGCAACGGCATTCATCGCGGGCGAAGGATACGAAGAGCGGGCAGGAAGGTTCAAGGACAAGTTCACCGCGATCAGGACCTGGGTATCCTTTGACAAGCCCGTCGAGGGGTTCCATGCGTATGAAGACCTGCTTGCGAAGTCATCCGACAAAGAGCCTGACGCGGAAATCTACTACACAGTCGATGAAAACGACATGGCCATCCTCATGTACACCGGGGGGACCACAGGGCTGCCCAAGGGGGTCATGATGAGCCACCGCAATGCGCTCATATCGGGCATCGCAACGGCGCTCCAGTGCGGGTTTACCAGGGATGACTCCACGTGCTTCGTGCTCCCCATCTTCCATGTATCCTGGTGGCCCATACTGGTCGTGCTCCTGGTGGGGGGCAAGGCCTGCATAAACCGGAAGCCCAACCTGGACATGATCTTCACGCTCGTCCAGGAAGAGAGGTGCACCCACTTGAACATGGTGCCCACCATCTACGGCTGGATGGTGGACTACCCCGATATAGGGAAGTACGACCTCTCGAGCCTCAAGCTCCTGTCCTACGCGGGCAGCCCGATGCCCCTTGAGATCCTGAAGAAGTGCATTGTGAAGTTCGGGAACAGGTTCACCCAGGGATACGGAGCAACCGAGACCTCCGGTGCGCCTATCACCATGCTCGCCGTTGAGGACCATTATCTGGAGGGAGACAAGGCGAAGTACCTGACCAGTGCGGGCAAGCCTGCCATCTGCTCGCAGGTGAAGATCGTGGACGATGAAGACAACACACTTGCCCCGGGTGAAAACGGTGAGATCTGCGCCAAGGGCAAGCACATCATGATGGGCTACTGGAAGAACCCGAAGCTCACTGCGGAGGTGCTCAAGGGCGGATGGTACCACACCGGAGACATGGGCTACATGGACGAGGGCGGGTACGTCTTCATGACCGACCGCAAGGCGGACATGATCATCTCCGGCGGCGAGAACGTCTATCCCAAGGAGGTCGAGGATGTCATTTATGCCCACCCCGCAGTGAAGGAATGCTCCGTAGTCTCCTCCCCAAGCGAGGGATGGGGCGAGATCGTACGCGCGGTGGTGGTGCTGAAGCCCGGGGCAGGGGCCACAGAAAAGGACATCATCGACCACTGCAAGAAGACACTGGCGCCCTATAAGTGTCCCAAGGCCGTTTCTTTCTGGAATGACCTGCCCAAGTCCATCGTGGGCAAGATCCTGAAAAAAGATATCAAGAAGAAGTTCTGGGAAGGAAAGGAAAGGATGATCAGCTGACAAAATTTCTGTGTTTATAAATAAAAAGGAGACTATACCATGTCGAGCAAAGCAGAGTTTCAGCACATCTTATCACCCATCAAGATCGGTCCGGTGGAGGTGAAGAACCGGATCGCCCTTGCACCCATGAACGAGACCCTGTCCGGGGTGAACGGCGAGGCCACGGAACAGATGTTATCGTATTTTGCCGCACGGGCAAAAGGGGGCACGGGTATTGTCGCTACAGGCGCTGTCATGGGCACCAGACTCGCCTCGGAATTCGTGTGGGGCAGAAATCTGTATCTCTTCCACCAGGGTCACATGCAAGGACTGGGAATGCTCACCGACAGGATCCACTACTTCGGCTCCCTTGCATCCATCCAGATGACCATCGGGTTCGGCCGTCAGGGGCACTCCTATGACCACACGAAGCTGGCGCCGGCGCCTACCGCGGGACTTCCCTACGAGATGACCATGGATAAAACCCTGAACAAACTTGCGGATGTCTTTCGTGCTGCGGAACACCCGAGGCACCTCCTGGTAGGCCAGATGACAAGGGAGATGAGCATCGAGGAGATCCACCACGAGCAGAAGGAGTTCGCGAACAGCTGCCAGCTTGCGGTCACCGCCGGGTTTGATATCATCGAAATCCATGCCCCGCACGGATATCTGGAGCATGAATTTCTCTCACCGCTCTCCAACAAGCGAACAGATATGTACGGAGGAGAGTGGCGCAACCGCAAGCGGTTTCTCCTGGAGGTCGCCGAACAGATCCGCTATGCGTGCCCGGGCGTAGCCGTGGGCTGCAGGATCAGTGCGGAAGAGCACATGCAGGGAGGCCTCACCGAGGAGGAGATGATCGATCTGGCAAAGGATCTCGAGGCCGCCGGCATGGATTACATCAGCCTGTCCGACGGTGCCGGATACGAAGAGGGCGGCCATCTCATCACGGACATGGACCGATCGAGGCATATTCCCGAGCATGGGGAAGCCTTCAAGAAGGCATTGAAGGTCCCGGTCATCGTGGCTTCCCAGCACGACCCTGTAAAGATAGAACAGAACATAGCTGAAGGGAAGTACGACATCCAGGCCCTGGGCAGACAACTTTTCTGCGATCCCGAATATGTAAATAAACTCGCTTCGGGAAAGGCAAAGGAAATCGTGCGGTGCACCCGCTGCAACACCTGCCTCATGCGCTGCCTTTCCGGTATATCCCCTGCCTGTCCTAACAACCCTGCTCTCGGGCGCGAATACACCATGGACGAATACAAAATGGGTCTCTGGCAGAAGCATGAGTCCCTGCTGCCTGAAGGCATGATCCGTAAGCCTATGCCCGCTCTTGATAGGCCATGGTGGAAGAAAGAGATAGGTCTTATCGAGACGAACTGGCGGCCGCTGCAGGGTCGCACAAAAAGGTAAGGAGCATGGCTATGTATGAAATAACCGACTCCTGCGTAGCGTGCTCCACCTGCGTGGACGAATGTCCCAATGGGGCTATCGGAGAGGGCAACGGCTGCTGCGAGATCAACCAGGAAAAGTGTGACGGATGCGGGTCTTGCGCCGACATGTGCCCAGTCAATGCAATCGTAGAGAAACCATAGTGAAGGGGGTATTCGCATGTCTACTCCAGCAAAGGTAACGGATGATTATTTCAAGATCGATCCGG
>DATKLV010000411.1:0-11496 GCA_035542255.1 Desulfomonilia bacterium
AAGCAGATGTCCTGGCTGTCCGGCTTTAATGAGACCGGCAGTCTTTCCCGCAGCGCCAAGGCCCTGACTTCGTCCTTGCTGAGGTCCGCCAGGGGGAAGACCACATGCTTCAGGGTCTCGCGTGAAATCCCGGAGAGGAAATAGGTCTGATCCTTCCTGGTATCCTTGGGCACTTTCAGGAGTGATGCCCCGCCCCCTTTATCCACCACAGCATAGTGTCCGGTGGCCAGCAGGTCGAACCCCATGGCCAGGGCCGTTTCCAGGAGCGAACCGAATTTTATGCGTCTGTTGCACTCCACGCATGGGTTCGGCGTCCTGCCTGAACGATACTCCCGGATGAAAGGCTCTATGACGAACCGCCTGAGCTCGGGCGCCAAGTTGAGCACATAATGGCTTATGCCCAGCACCCGGCATACACTTCTTGCATCTTCGATTTCCCGGGGACCGCAGCACTTTACTTTACCGGTATCCTGCGACTCCACGCCGAGGCACATGGTGATACCCGCCACATCATTACCCCGCTCTTTCAGGAGGTATGCCGCAACAGCGGAATCAACCCCGCCGCTCAAGGCAACCATGACACGTTTATTCATTCTCTCTACCTGTACTATACTGAGTTTCGGAAGCTCTAACCTGTTCATCATATCCTAACATAAAGGGTACTACTACCTGCTAAGCAGATATTTCCCAATAATATAGACTGGTGAAAGAAAGCGTTTCGCATATGATCTGTTCTCATCTTGATAAAGCTGTCATGAACGTTATTATAACTCCTTATTGTAAGGGTACAGATTAAATGTCAACAGGGGAGGAAGACATATTTATAGCTGTGTGAGAATGTTGCCAAACTGCAAGAGGAATAGAGCTTCATGCAGCTGTTAATAGAGAGGATAATTTTTTGCATCATTGTAATAATCAGATGAAAGGAGGTTCATAATGTCTAGTGGCGATTTAGTCCGGGGGTTGGACTACTCACACCTCATTTTGTGGATCTGTGTTGCTGTCACCCTCTCGGGAACATGTTTTGCTGAGGATCGGCTGTTGCCCTTGGACCTCTCATCGGTCCCTTCCGAGACACGTAATCAGCTACCTTTCCCCTATGGTATATCAGTGAACTATACTTATGTTAGGGAGAAACTCGACATCGATCATTTCAATCTCTCGGTAAATGGACAAAATGTTCCCTCATCTCTCGTCAACTTGTCCAGTCTGAATCACCGGACCCAGGCAGAAACTATCCGTGCTGATGCATGGCTGCTGTCATTCCTCGATCTCTATGGCATAGGTGGGTTTGTCCACGGTACTGCCGATAACATGAAGATTCACATCAATCAGGCTCTGATAACGGAAAATCCGGCTCTCCTTCCTCTTCTCAATGAATTCCCCAGCAGTCTGATATCTCCTGGTTTTTCTATTGACTACCATGGGACGGTCTATGGCTTTGGGGCTATACTTGGTGGCGGATACGGGCATTTCTTCTACAGCTACGATGTTAATTATACTTGGACCAATATTAATAGGCTCCAAACCTCAGTGGACACCCTGATCCAGGAGATAAGGATTCGGTACAAGACGGGTGCCTTTGGAAACAAAGTTTCTGTTTACACCGGAGCGTCTAATGAGGATATCAAGGCAAGGCAGTCGGGTGCTTATAATTTGAATGGGGCTCACCTTGAATACTCCCTAGAGGCACGGCCGGCTCATCCATGGAACGCCCTTCTAGGTACAGAGGTGGAGTTCACCCCCCACTGGAATCTGACCTTAGAAGATGGGTTCAGCGGGAGAAACCAGCTTACATCATCACTGGGTTATCGCTTCTGATGCAGACTTGATTAATAGTTTATCGCATCAACCATCCTCAATACTCATCTCGATGCAGGTAAGCGAGTGAGGAGGAAGCTGAATATCAAATGCAGCCCCACTTCCTACACATGATATCTTAATCGCTTTGTGGCCCTTTCTTATCTGTATCGCATCGGGTTCAGTGTAGGTATTGTAGTGTATAGGATCGGGGTGTGTCATTTCCAGATAGTTATCAACAGAAATGATCCTGATGCCCCTGAAAAGACATGCGACATCCACTGCAGCATCATAATGTCGGTTCACCAAAAAAAGCGATAATCTGTCGTCTCTCCGAGTTGCTGATAGGTCAAGCACGGGAAGTTCCGTCTCATGAGGGATCACAGGGCAATCAACATGGCTGGAGAGGAGCAGATCACCTGCATGCTCGGTGTACATTTTGAAAACAAGTCCGGAAGGGGTGAGAAATGTGCCCTTACGGCTCGAACATATTATACCGATGCAGTTCACCATTTGGGAGAGATTGGCAAGCGGCATTACCGGGGCATAACGATGGAACATGTTCAACATACTCGCCACCCATAGACCATCCCTGAGGTTGAAATTGCTCTCAATTACATCGGAGTAGAATGCATACCAGAGGTTCCATTCATCGAATGCCAGTGATATCTTCTTCCCCTTAGGGGTATACGTCCTGACATCTCCGACGTTGTCTGCCATAAAATCTTCCATATAGTTAAGAGAACCGAGAATATCATAATAGACTTTCCTGGAGTTGCTCCGTTCACGATGCAGAAACTGGTGGAGGATATGGTATCTGACGGTATAGAAAAAATTGGGCCCATAGAGATGGACCGATAAATAATCCATCTCCTCTCCAGCCCCTGCCAGCACAGTCCGATTGATGTCATCACGCCTTCCAAGCAAAGCCATCATGACCGGGTTGACATCATCACGCTTCCTGGAAGGCCACATGGTGCCGCATCCAATGAGTTTTATTTTAGGATCGACCTGCCGCATGGCCCGGGCATATTCATTGAAAGTCATTACGTATCGATCCGGGGTCATGTGCCCGGTCTCGAAAAACGAGAACATTTCATTGCCTATGGCCCAATACTTTACTCCGTAAGGCTCCGGATGTCCGTTTTGAGCACGCAGAGCACCCCAGCGTGAATCCTTCAGGCCGTTACAGTATTCCACCCAAGCTGCTGCTTCTTCGGACGAGCCTGAGCCCACGTTAACGGTAAGCTGAGGTTCTGCACCCACCTCTTTGCAAAGC
Organism: Desulfomonilia bacterium; assembly: GCA_035542255.1. Classification (GTDB taxonomy): domain Bacteria; phylum Desulfobacterota; class Desulfomonilia; order UBA1062; family UBA1062; genus MWEI01. Next base: position 3,080 of record DATKLV010000411.1, read on the forward strand.
GCCATGAACTCATCCGTGCCGAAGTGATTGTCTTCCAGCGGACCAAGATGCTTGCCCAACATCGGGAATCTGTTCCATGCCTTGTTCTTCACCCTAGGCCTCCGGGCTGTTGGCCCTATCCCATCCTGCCAGTGGTAAGTATCGGCAAAACACCCTCCGGGATACCTGATCAAGGAGGGGTGAATTGATTGTATGGCATCAACGAGTTCCCGGCGCACACCACCAAGAAACATTTCCGGTGACTCACCTTCAGCCCAAATACCACTATTGATACACTTTCCGAGATGCTCGATGGAATGGCCGTACTGTGTGCGAGGCAAAGGATGAAGTACTTCCGGGACTATGGTAATCGAGGCCCGCAAGGGTCTGTCTGCTATTTTCCTTTCATTGGATCTATTCAATGCCATGACCTTATTCTACCGTATGTTTTTCATTTGAAGAATTTGAACAAGAAACGCAATGGGAAACAGAGCTTGATAATAAGCACGAGCTGCGTGTAAAGAAGGATACGGTTCTGCCATGAAGAAGAAAATCCACCAGTATGGTACGATCCTCTCCGTCAATATCGGTGCAGAGAAGGGACAGAAGAAGCACGATATCTCAAGATGCCGGCTTATAGAGGGCATCGGCATGGAGGGAGACGCCCATGCCGGTATGGAGATACGTCAGGTGAGCCTCCTTGCAAAAGAAAGCATAGAAAAGATCAGGGCCAAGGGGCTCGATGTCCAATATGGCGATTTCGCGGAAAACCTTACTACCGAAGGCATCATCCTCCACGAGCTGCCCATCGGTACGAGGCTTGTCGTCAATGAAAAAGTCGTCCTGGAGCTCTCTCAGATCGGCAAGATCTGCCATGACCGCTGTGCAATCTACTACCAGGTTGGAGACTGTGTCATGCCCCGGGAAGGTGTCTTCGTAAAGGTGATCGTGGGGGGAGAGGTGAAGACGGGTGATGTCATCCGGGTATTCTCAGTGTAAGCTTCGGATGAGATTTCAATGGCCTTGCATCTTTGTCCCGCACCGGCAATAAGAGCAGAGAAATCCGGCGGAGACATGGTGCCTCACGTCCTAGGCCAAAGCCTTAAGGGCCGATTCTCCACCGGAATTATCATCGAACTTCGAGGAGGGAAATCATGAGAAAGGTTCTGTTGTTTTTCGCATTATTTGTTTTCCTGTCCACACAGCCTGTCTTCGCCCAGTTCGGCGGCAGGACCCAGCAGGGGCCGAGATTCTACGGCAATTTCAAGCCGGTCGTCGGCGCCTGGGCCGAATACCAGATGAAGGCGGCGACGAAAGAACCCCCCACCAAGATGAAGATCGCCATCGTGGGTAAAGAGGGAGATTCCTATTGGTATGAAAATGTCATGGACGGTGGGCAGGGACGTTCGGTCATGAAAATGCTCGTATCAGGAGACCCTAACGATAAGAAGAGCGTCAGAAGGATGATCATGAAGCACGGTAATGATCAGGCCCTGGAGATGCCGGTCACTGGCATGATGGGGAACCAGCCCGGTAAGGGCATGCATCAGCCCAAAGGCAAGATGATCGACAAGGGCATGGAAAGTGTTACCGTGCCGGCGGGTACCTTCCAGGCCCATCATATGCAGTACCAGGATGAAGGCACTGTCGTGGATACCTGGGTCAGTGAAAAGGTCCCCCCCTATGGCATGGTCAAGTCATCATCCAAGGACTTCGATATGGTGCTTACCGGCTACGGTACCGGGGCCAAGACCCTCATCACCGAGACGCCCAAGCAATTCCAGATGCCGAAGATGCCTCAGGGCATGCCCCCGGGCATGATGCCCCCGGTGATGCCGCCCAAGGGCCAGTAGCATAGACTTATGCAAGGTGCCGGGAGGTGGTCGCATAATGCGACCACCTCAAGCATATCAGTGCAACTCTTTCATTGAGCCGAGACTGAGGAGCGAGACCCATGACCATAACATCAGGAAAAAAGGTTTCCATGGAGTATACCCTGAGACTGGAAAACGGGGAACTTGTTGACAACAATATCGGCAGGGAAGCCCTGACATTCGAGCAGGGATTGCATCAGATCATCCCTGCGCTTGAAACAGCAATGGAAGGCATGAAGGTCGGCGAGATCAAGCATGTAATCATCAAGCCCGAAGACGGCTATGGCCCTGTGGTCAATGAGGCTATCATCGAGGTGACCAGAGACAGGATGCCGAGCTCAGCCTGGAAGATAGGAGCTCAGGTTCAGGCAAAAGGCCCCGGGGATCAGCTCCTCATAGGCCGCGTGACCGAGATCCTTATCGATAAGGCCGTCGTCAATTTCAACCATCCCATGGCCGGCAAGACCCTGTTCTTAGAGGTTAAGGTACTTACCATCCAGTAACCTTAGGTCGTATTGATTTATCAGTTCTTTGCCTGCAGGTATTTCGCCTGGAGACTGTCTTTGATGAGAAAATCACCCCATGTCCGCACAGGAAGCGACTTCTTGAGCTCGGCGACCATGGTATCCAGGTCCCCAGACTTGGCGCTCAGCTCCTTTGCCTTCCGGTCAAAGGCCAGGAGATACTGCTTCATGTCGGCTATGTCCTTTTTCGTTGAAACTGGCCCATGGCCCGGCACGATCTTGTCGATCCGCACGGTCATGATGAAGTCCAGGGTCTTGACCCAGCCGTTCATGTCACCGTCGCCCATAAAGGGATAGTAGTCGGTGAAAAGCACGTCACCGGAAAAGAGCACCCTGTCCTGGGGGACGAATACCAGGACACTGTCATCCGTGTGGGAAGGGGCCAGGAACAGTATATCGACACTCACACTGCCGAGATCGATACGCATCATCTCAGGTGCAGTGACATCCGGATAGGTTATCCTGACGGCCTTTGCCTGTTCATCGCTCATGCCGTAACTCTTGGGGTTTTTGAGAACCTGCGGCGCCTTCTTCCTCATGTTCGACGGACAGCTTGACTGCGCGAATATCGCAGCACCGATGGCGGCAAACTCGGTATTTCCAAAGGTGTGGTCGAAGTGATTGTGCGTATCCACCACGTAGCGTATGGGTTTGTCCGAGATCTTCCTGATATCTTCTATGAACCGGCCGGCCTCTTTTGCCGAGCCCAAGGTATCGACGACAAGGATACCCTTGTCTCCCATGACTATCCCGGCGTTGGCCCCGAAGCTGTTGGCCGCAGAAGGGTTCTTAGCTCCCGCGTACGCATAGACATGATCGGAGATCTTCTCCAGGCTTCCCTCGGCATGGACGAACCCTGCGCAACAGAGCACATAGACAGCAGGGAGACAGCAATACACCAGCCTCTTCATCATTACCTCCTCACGCATGACTCGACTTCTCCGCACGGCACCAAGTCCTCTGCTTCCAGAAGGACATCAAGATCCACGTATGTCATCCGCTGCTCTCTCCCTGTAATGAAGTGAACAAGTCTTTCTGTCAAGAAGAACACCCGGTTTATCGCAACAGGGAAAAACGATGACGCTCCCTTGCCGCAAGAGACTTCTGCGGACAAACAGGAAAATATAACCTTGACGTGTTCATCCTTTTCATATAATTGGTTTATCCAATATGGGTAAACTGACCGAGCCTTCCCTCCTGAACAACAAACCCGGACAGGAACGCGAAAAGCCGCTTCCAAGGAGGATAGCCGATATCATCATCGCCCGTATCTTCATGGGTGAGCTGAACCCCGGCGACAGGCTGCCCCCGGACCGCGTGCTTGCAGAACAGCTCGGTGTGGACCGCACATCGCTCCGGGCGGCCCTCAACGAGCTTGCCAGCAGGCATATCGTCAGGGCTGTGCAGGGTTCAGGCGTAGTCGTCCTCGACTACCGCGAGCATGCCGGCCTCGATTTTCTCGACGCCGTCTTCGGCATGAGCGACATCGACCTCGGAAGCGCGTTCAACATCGAGCTCCTGGACCACTGGATCGAGGTCGTGCCGGCCATATTAAAGCTGGCCCTCAGACGCGCCACCCCATCCGATCTGGCATCGATCGACAGCCTTTTCAGGCGCCAGCTCGATTCCATGAAAAAGGGCATCGACTACCAGGAGCTGGCCGCTATTGAGGTCGAGATACAGGACGAGATCGTGAAGCTCGCCGGAAGCACCATCCTGCGGCTCTTTGCCAACTCCATGCGGAGGCTCAGGGTGCAGTTTGTCGCATCCTTTCTGAAGACCGTCGATATCCAGAAGCATATCCTTGCGCAGCGCACCATCATCCAGCTCATCATGGCGGGCGGCACCACACCCGACGAGAGCGCCTCGCGTTTCAAGATGTACCTGCACGAACAGACGCGCGCCCATCGTGCGCGCATCGCCCGCATGGCGTCCAGCCCGAATCGCAGGTCGGAGCGCAAGCCGCCGAGATCGCCGGCTAACGGGAGGAAGCCGTAAAGGGGAGCGCTATGAAGGCTGTCAACCTCGCCGGTCCCAGAAGGCTCGAAGTCGTCGATGTGGACAAGCCTGCCCCTGACGGAAGAGCGGCGGTCATCAAGGTCACCAGCTGCGGCATATGCGGTTCCGACATCCACTACTGGGAGGCGGGCATCGGGATGAACGGGCTGCCGGGCCTGATCATGGGTCACGAGTTCGCAGGGGTCATCGAAGATGCGGGCTTCAGGGGTGACTTGAAGATCGGGGACCGTGTCACGGCGATCCCCCTCAATCCCTGCGGGGAATGCACTTCATGCAGAGAAGGCATGGTCCAGATGTGTCAGAACGGTATGAAAAGGCCTGCCGTAGGCCAGAACAGCCCGGGCGCCTATGCTGAATATGTCTCCCTACGCTCCGATATGGTGCGCAGGATCCCTGATGCAATCAATGATCTCGAAGCGGCCATGATCGAGCCTGCCGCGGTATGCCTCCATGCCGTGCGCAGGTCCGGTATAAAGGCCGGGGACAGGGTTCTGGTCGTGGGCTGCGGGACCATCGGCCTCCTGTGCGCTTCATGGGCGCGCATAAACGGAGCCTCCCGTATCTTCATGGCTGAAGTGAATGATGCCAGGGCCGCCTCTGCTGAAAATCTGCACGATGCGGACGAGATCGTCGACGGCAAGGACCCGAAGATGAGTTCAAAGATCAGGAAGGCCACCTCGGGCGGCGTGGACATCGCCATAGACGCATCGGCATCCGTGTCAGGCATCAATTCCGCACTGATGGCCTTGAAGGTAAGGGGAGCCCTGGTCCTTGCGGGCATCAGTCTCTCGGCACAGGAGCTCATGACCCTGCCGCTTACCGTCAAGGAGCTGAGCGTCAGGGGCTCGTTCGGCTATGAGATAGCGGACTTCGAGCTCGCCATGGATTCCATCGCCCGCAGGGCGCTCGTCGTGGGAAAGTACATCAGCAGGACAGTCAGCCTTGATGAAGTTCAGCAGGCCTTTGAGACCCTTCACTCAGGCACGTCCGGCGAGGTGAAGATCATCATGAGGCCTCATTCGGCAGGGATACAGTCGTGAAAGCTCCTGCAGGACGCGAACGGATCTCTACATAGCAAGGGGGAGAATCATCATGAGTGCGGAAACCATCAGGAGCATCTGCTTTGAATGTCACTCCCGCTGCGGGGTCATGCTCGAGGTTACGGATCACAGGCTCACCGGGGTCAGGGGCGACCCAGGACACCCCCACAGCCACGGCTACATCTGTCCGAAAGGCAGGGCCGCCGCCGAGATCATCTACCATAAGGAGCGTATCACCAGGCCGCTCGTGAAGGCCGGCGGCGCTTCAGGAAGCAGGTTCGAAGAGACGTCATGGGACATGGCCCTCGACATTATCGCCGAACACCTGCTGGATGCAAGAGACAAGCACGGTGCGGAATCAGTAGTCTTCGGCACAGGGACCACCCGCGGCACCGCGCCGTACCTCAACCGGTTCCTCACCCTCTTCGGCTCGCCGAACTTCATGGCACCGTCCAACATGAGCGGCGGTCCCATCGTCCTCGGAAGCGCCGCCACCTGCGGGTTCGGCCTCGTGGACCCGGACTACGCCAATGCATCCTGCATCCTCCTGTGGGCCCACAACCCGGAAATGTCCTGGCCGGGCCTCTACATGCACGATATCAATGAAGGCCTCAGGAAAGGAGCCGGGCTCATCGTCATTGATCCGAGAGGCACGAGGCTCGCAAAAAAGGCCGACCACTGGCTGAGGATCAGGCCCGGTACGGATGTGGCCCTTGCCCTGTGCTTCATCAATTTAATCATAGAAAAGAACCTCTATGACGCCGGCTTCGTGGAAAACTGGACTTCGGGTTTCGACAAGCTCAGGCAGCATGTCTCCTCGTTCACCGTGGAGCGGTGCGCCGAGATCACGTGGCTCGATCCCGGCGAAATCGAGGCCGCGGCCACGGCCTTCGGGAACGCGAGGCCTGCCTGCATCGGGGGCGGGATGGGCGGCGTGTGCCAGGCCAACGACGCTTTCGACCTCACGCGGGCACTGACCATCATCTCCGCCATAACCGGGAACCTGGACGTCAAAGGCGGGAACCTCAACTGCACCCCGCCGACAAAGAAAAGATCGTGCTACGGCCCCGACTTCAGCGCCTACAACAACCTTCCCCCGGAGCAGGCCGGGAAGAAGCTGGGCCTCGACAGATTCCCACTCATCGGCCACATACCCATCCCCTCTCCTCCCCAGACGGTCTGGCCTGCAATAGAAAGGGGAGTCCCCTATCCGGTCAAGGCCGTGGGCCTGTTCGCCAACAACAGCGTGTGCGCCTACCCCAATTCTCAAAGGGTGAGAAAGGTGCTGGGTTCGCTTGACTTCCTCTTCTGCGTGGACTATTTCCGCACCCCCACCACCGAGCTGGCACATGTCATCCTGCCGCCCGCCCACTGGACCGAGCGGTACGACGTGGAGGACCTGCTCATGAAGAATCACGTGTTCGCGCAGGTAAAGGCCCTTGATCCGGTGCCCGAATGCAGGGATGAAAAGCAGATCCTCATCGACCTGGCAGCGAAGATGGGGTTCGATGGGTACTGGAAATCCATCCGCGAGATCCTCGACTACCGGCTGGAGCCCGCCGGCCTGACCTTCGAGGAGCTCAAGCTCAAGGGGTTCCATGCAACGCCTCTCGTCTACAAGGGCTATGAGAAGTTCGGGAAATTCCGCACCCCGTCGGGCAAGGTGGAGCTCTGCGCCGAATACCTCGCCATGCTCGGCATCGATACCCTGCCCCGGTTCCGCGAGCCTGAGGAAGGCCCGGTGAGCAGCCCGGACCTGATGAAGGAGTACCCCCTCATACTCACCACAGGCGGCAGGAACATCGTGTACTACCACTCTTCGCACCGGAACATAGCCTCCCTGAAGAAGCGCTCCCCCGACCCGGAGCTCCAGATCCACCCCGATGCGGCCAAGGCCCTCGACATCGAAGACGGTGAATGGGTGTACCTTGCATCACCCAGGGGGAGGGTGGAGATCAGGGCACGGTATTCTCCCGCCCTCGACCCCAGGGTCGTCCACTCACCTCACGGCTACTGGTACGGGGTTCAAGACGGATGGAAGAGGCTCAACATAAACATGATCACCAACGACGAGCCCCTGTGCCCTGTGACGGGCTCGGTGCCCATCAAGGCGCTCCTCTGCCGGGTGGAGAAGATCAACTGATAGCAGGGCTCAAGGAAGGAGGACACCATGCCCATACCCCGACAGCCTATACATCTGACCAGCCCACAGGAGCTTGAACATGAGTAAAGCAGCAAGATTCGAACACCTCTTTTCCCCGATCTCCATAGGCAGCATGAAACTCAAGAACAGGGCAGTCATGCCTGCCATGGGTACGGCATATGCCAATATGGACAACACCCCGAGCGATCGCCTGGTGCAGTACCTGGCACGCCGTGCAAAAGGAGGCACCGGGCTTATCGTCACCGAGGTGACTGCCGTGACGCCCCGCGGCAAGGGGTTCCCCAACGAGCTCGGCATCTGGAGCGACGAGTTCATCAGATCCCTCTCCAAGATTCCCGAGGCCATCCACAGAGAAGGCGGCAAGGCCGCCATACAGCTCCATCACGCAGGCCGCGAGACCTTCCCTCAGGCGTCAGGCGGTATTCCCGAGGCTCCGTCGGCCATACCCAGCGTCATACTGGGCCAGCCCTGTGAGGAGATGAGCAGACAGCGCATCCATGAAGTCGTGCATGCCTTTGCATCCGCTGCCGATCGCGCACGGGCCGCAGGGTTCGATGCCGTGGAGATCCACAGCGCCCACGGCTACCTGCTCAACCAGTTCCTCTCGCCGTTCTCCAACCAGAGGCAGGACGAATACGGCGGCTCCGAGGAGAACCGGTCACGCTTCGTTTTGGAAGTAATCTCTGCAGCGCGCAAGGCAGCGGGTCCGGACTACCCAATAATCGTCCGTGTCTCGGCCGACGAGCTCGTAAGGGGAGGGTTCGACCTGGAGTTCATGAAGAGGCTCGCTCCGAAGCTCGTTGAAGCAGGGGCGAGT
>DATKLV010000412.1:0-3911 GCA_035542255.1 Desulfomonilia bacterium
CCCTGAGCACGATCGCCAGATCTCTCGCCTCCTGGTCGGTGAATCTTCCCTCGATCATGGCCTTGCCGCCCGAAATGGCATCTCTGATTACGGGCGCCGAATATACCCTTCCGTCAAGGAGAATCGCCAGCCTTTTACCCACATTCTCCCTGGTGACCTGTTCGAATATGCGGGCACCGTCGGAGTTGAAGGATATTGATACATATGGCTCGTTGTAAGACGACTTGATGCTGACCCGTGCATCATCGATCATACTGCCGTTCAGTACCGCCTGCTGCCTTAGGAGGTAGGGCTGATGCCCATCTTTTGAATAGGCAACATAGTCCCCTTCCGGTACGTCGCCTGCTACGGCGCTGTCGACCGAATGCTCTTCATCAAGAAGCTTGAATTCCAGTGCTGCGGTCTTACCGATGATCTTCTTGGCCCTCTCGGGATCGGTGAGGCCTGGAATCTGGACAACGATCCGGTCATTCCCCTCGGGAATTGTGGATGTTTCACTGATGCCAAGACCATTAATGCGGTTACGGACGGTCTCGAGGGCCTGCTCTACAGCCTGTTTCTGTATCTTCTGGGCTTCGTCGGCCTTTATCTGATACGTCAGCGTTGTCATGCCGCCCTCTTCACTCTTGCTGTCCTTCTCAGTCAGGTAAGGATAGGAATCGCCCATGAGTTTCGACAGCGAATCGCTGTCCTCCTTGCTCCTGACCTGGACGGTAAGCTTATCAGGTGCCTGGAAGGCGACTTTGCTGTAGCGGATGCGTGCAGATATCATCTGGGGTTTGAGATCATTTGCGATGATGCCCAGCCTTCCTTCCACCGCTTTTTCCGATTCCACCTTCAGTACCATGTGGATGCCGCCTTTAAGGTCCAATCCAAGATGGATCTTTGATTTGGGTCCAATCCAGCCCTGGGGCAGTTCCTTATCTCCGAGGAAACTGGGAATCGCAAAAAACAGTGCAATGACCAGCACCGCCAGGATGAGAATCCCCTTTAATTTAAAGTTGTCCATTATAACCCCCGCAATTATTTTTGAGTCGCTTCCGCGGTCTTCTTGTGTGCGATGAATTCCCTGGATACCTTGATCTTGATCTTTTCGCCCACATCAAGGGTGAGTACGTTGTCGGTTATACCTACAACCTTGCCGTGAATGCCCCCCGAAGTGATGACGTCATCTCCCTTTTCGATGCTCTCAAGCATCTGCTTGTGCTCTTTCGCCTTTTTCTGCTGAGGCATGATCAGGAGGAAATAAAACACTATAAAAATGAGGACCAGAGGGGCAACACTCATTAAAAAGCTCATAGTATCCCCTCCCCCGAGCCCTGCAGCATATGCAACACTAGTCATCATACATCTCCTTAATCATTTTTTTCAAATTGTTAAAATTTTGTTCCCTAATGGAATGCCGTATATCTGACATTAATTCAAGATAGAAATGCAAGTTATGAATGGTATTCAGAATGGAACTGAGTATTTCGCCTGAAACAAAGAGGTGACGCAGGTAAGCCCGTGAGAAATTCCTGCATGTGTAACATGTACACGATGCATCAGGCGGGTTCGGGTCTTGACGATACCTCGCCTGTTTAAGAGACAATTTGCCTTTCCAAGTGAAAAGCATGCCGTTACGTGCATTGCGTGTTGGCAGCACGCAGTCAAACATATCAACACCGCGCGCTATTGCTTCCACCATATCAGCCGGTGTCCCCACTCCCATGAGATACCGCGGTTTACCCTCAGGCAGATGAACCACGGTCGCTTCCAGTATACTCACCATGGTGTCGTGCCCCTCACCCACGGAGAGCCCTCCTATGGAAAATCCATCGAACGGAAGCGCGATGATTCCTTTTACGCTCTTCTCCCTCAGATCAGGGTACATGCCGCCTTGCACGATGCCGAACAATGCGGCATCCGATTTTCTTTCCTTAAGGCTCTTCTCAGCCCATATGCCCGTCCTATCAACCGAGGCCTCCACATAATCTCTGGGACTGGGGTACGCCACGCACTCATCAAGGCACATCATGATATCCGATCCAAGATCTTCTTGGATCCTGACAGCCTTCTCGGGTGTCAGCATCCGACGGCTCCCATCGATATGTGATGCGAACTGGACCCCCTCCTCCGTTATCTTGACAAGCTTGGCAAGGCTGAATACCTGGTATCCTCCACTGTCGGTAAGGATCGGCCCATCCCAACCCATAAAAGAGTGTAACCCGCCGAGTTCCTTTACCAGTTCTTCTCCAGGCCTTAAATGGAGATGATAGGTATTCGACAAGATGATCTGCGCACCGAGAGATATAAGCGCATCAGGGGTCATGGCCTTGACTGTTGCTGCAGTGCCCACCGGCATAAAGACAGGGGTATTCACAATGCCGCGGCGTGTCTCTATTTTGCCGCACCTGGCATTACCGTCTGTGAATTCCGTATGGTATTTAAATGATGAGCATGGCATCGCCATAACTAAAAAACCTGTACTTCCTTTCAACAGCCTCTCTATAGGCATTCATGATGTGATCGTGCCCGCCAAAGGAGCTCACAAGCATCAGGAGTGTGGAGCATGGGAGGTGAAAATTGGTCAGCAATGCACCAATGACCTTAAAATCGAACCCGTTATAGATAAATAAATCAGTGTATCCTCTTCCCGGTATGATTTTACCGTGTAAACGCATCATATGCTCCAGAACCCTGGTTGATGTCGTGCCCACAGCTACTATCCTTTTCCCCTTTCTCATAGCCTCATGGATCGCACGCGCTGATGGTTCTGATAGGGTGAATTCTTCAGCATGCATGGTGTGTTCTTCAACGAACTCAGTACGCACCGGGGTGAATGTCCCAGGACCCACATGCAGGGTTAAATAGATAATGGTTATGCCTAATGACTCTATACGTCCCAGCATGTCCCGTGTGAAGTGGAGCCCGGCAGTAGGTGATGCCACAGACCCTTCATTCCTTGCATACACTGTCTGATATGCAGAAAGATCCAGATCCTCGGGTTCCCGGTCAATATAAGGCGGCAAAGGCACCTTGCCCGTTTTCAGAACCCTTTGGGCATCCGAGAAGTTCAATAGGTAGTCGTTGCCTTCCCTTTTTTCCACTCTTGCTTCGAGGTTGTCTGAGAATGTAATGACAACCCCCGTCTTTGCAGGTTTTGATGCACTCACGAGGCATTGCCATCTCGATCCTCCCATTTGCCTGATCAGGAGCACCTCGACCACTCCCCCGGTTTCTTTCCTGCCTATGAGTCGAGCAGGTATCACCTTGGTATCGTTCATCACGAGTACATCACCTCGTTGCAGGTATGAGAGCAGTTCGGCAAACTGCCCGTGATGAATCTTGCCCGTATCTCGCTCAACTACGAGAAGCCTTTCTTTCCCTCTTTCAAGTGGGTATTGGGCCACAAGTTGCTTGGGCAGGTGATAGAAAAATTGATTTGTCTTCACTTGAGCCGAATCCCTTAAACGTGCCTGCCGAGATATATGATGATGATACCTGCGAATGCGGCAATTATTCCTGCAGCCTGGAGCCTTGAGTTTGGGACAGTATGAACGTATTGGGTAAAGGACTTCACCCTCTCTGGGAAGAGGATATACGGAACAGCCTCAACAATGAAAACCATGCCTAAAACGCTTAAAAAATAACCCATAGCTGTGGTCTTATATCCAAGATGACACCAAGACGTCAATCTCGTAAGGATGTGCAGTATTCCTCCGAAAATAACGGCGCATGAATGGATCGATCCATATTGAGCGGGTCAGTACCATATACTGCCGCATGTCCGGCTTCACCTTTTACCTTGCTGTACCTAAGGCATATCCCTGCTGCCTGAATCAGTCTATCATCCGTGATGTTTCCTCGTAAAATACACAAGGGACCTGGTATGTTATCAATCTTCATGAATATATTTCCCGGATAGATCA